>JABDND010000195.1 GCA_013001145.1 Croceitalea sp.
AATTTATCCTGTTCCAACTGAGAATCCTTTTTCTCTTCTTTATCAGTATCTGATAAATCTGTTTGCTTCTTGGACAGTTGTTCAAGTTCACTCGCTAGCTGTGCGGCCTTTTCGGCTACATAATATCTTTTTGTCAATTCTAATATTTGCTCAAGGTTTCGTTGCCCATTACCTTGCTTTTTTCCCAACTCTTCAAGCTTCTTTTTGAGGTCTTCCTTATCTATCTTATCCGCTATCTCACTAAGCTCCTCCATCAACTTTTTATTTCTTTCAGCTTCCTTTTCCAGTCGTTCCATCCGTTCTTGTAGGAGCTTGTTGCGCTCATTGTCCTGATCGCTTTTCTTTAGACCTTCTTTTAATTGCTGACTAAACTTCTGCATTAACTCTTCTTGTTGTTTCTGCTTGCTCAGAAAGTTTTTTAGTTGGGTTTTATCTGTATAACTAAGGGGTTTGCCCTCTTTTTGTTGATCGTTCAATTGCTTTAGTTCTTGCCTTTGCTCTTCCATTTTAATTAAAGACTTATCCATCTGCTTTAAAACAGACTTTTGAGTGTTTAACTCTTTGTCTTTCAATTCTTTATCGTCATATATTTTACTTCTAAATAGTTGGCTTTTGGTGATTTTTCCATTTCGCAAACCATCATTGTCAATAGCTTCAAAATACATTTCATACACCTTGCCCTCTTCTACTGCTATGCCTGAAGGAAACGTATAGTAAAACTGCTCTACATTGGAAGAACATTGCACCAGGTCTAATCTCTTGGTCTCTTGTTTCTGGTTCGCAGGGTAATATACCAATCGTATTTTTTTGAGCATGTTGTCATCTGATGCCCATCCTGAATAATAAGATACATTAGGGTTGATACTGTCTAAAACTTGGGTTACTCTTAGGCTTGGGTATTCATCTTTTATCACTTGAATTTGAAATCCCAAACTTTCGTAATCCTTAACGTTTTCATTTGACGTCGTAATATTGTATGACAGACCATTATAGATGTTTCGGCCATATTCAAACGCTCCATCGTTTTCTTCGAAAGCATAAATACTATCGCCGTCCTTGAATTGCATGGCTGTTGTATTAATTCCTTCTACCCGCCAATTAATCTTGGTTCCTTCAGGTACGGTTGCATTGCCCGAACCTTTTAAGGTTTCATTTCGCATATTTAAATAAGAAGGATACCGTAGTTCCATGACAAAATTACTGACTGTAGGTACCTTACCCACTATCAATTCATAGCTTCTCGAATTATAGTCATTGGCCAAAAAATAAAAGGAACTTGTTTGAAGGGGTGGTACCAAAGTATGTTTAAAGGTGCCGTTCTCTTCTTTCATGAGTAATTGACGTCCATTGATAACAATACTCACCTTTTCTGGGCGCACACTTCCCAATGTGGTCATGGACAGAACCACCGTTTCATCTTCCAGGACATTTAATTTAGTGTTGAGCAATTCAAAGGTAAACGGTGCCGGTGGCTCATAGGCCACATCATAATTCACCACTCGGTCGTAACTGCCCAAGAAAGAGTTTAGGTTACCCGTTAACAATATCAACAATACGATCAGAATGGGCGCCACCAGATATCGCGCTGGTTTGAGACCTTCTTTCATATTTACAGCGTCTGTAAAAGGTATGGGCTTTAATTCTGCCGAACGTTGGTCTATGGCCGCTACCAACAAATCGGTTTGGTCTTGATTATTGGCAAGATCTAGCAAGTTGATCAATTTGTCACCAACAGAGGTAAAATGCCTTCCTATCAAGGTTGAGGCTTCTTTATTTGTCAAACCTCTCTTTACCTTGAACAAAAAAGAAATGGGAATTAAAATAAATTTGAAAAGCAGATACAATTCAATGCCCACAAAGAACAGAAGCAGTATTAGCCGACCCGAGCTGCCCAACCAAAGAAAATATTCAATGGCCGTAATAGTCAGAAAAAACAGGAACCCAAGCGTAAGAAACAACAAAATGCCTTTTACCAAAAGCTTTTGGTAATGCTTCTTGGTATAGGCGTTTAATTTTTCAATTATTGCATTATAACTCTCCAAATCAATTCTTTTTACCTACCAAGATACCTGATGTAATGGATTTTCGCTGAAAATTATATGTTAAAATAAGTCTTCTTGAAAAGAGCTTTGGGTTTTATACTCTTGGGCCAAGTAGTATCTTTGAGCATAAATCAGTACGCATGAGCAAGAAAGTGAGGGTGCGATTTGCGCCAAGTCCTACGGGGCCACTTCATATAGGTGGCGTTCGTACGGCATTGTTCAATTATTTGTTTGCCAAGAAACACGATGGGGATTTTGTTCTTCGAATTGAAGATACCGACCAAAGTAGATATGTAGAAGGAGCCGAAGCATACATTATCAATGCCCTCAACTGGTGCGGCATACCCTATGATGAAGGTCCGGAGCGCGAGGGCGCTTTTGGCCCCTATAGACAAAGTGAACGTAAGTCATTGTATCAAAAATATGCCCTACAACTTATTCAAAAGGGCCTCGCGTATTATGCCTTTGATACCCCCGAACAACTAGATCATCACCGAAAAAACCATGAAGAAAAAGGGAAGACCTTTATCTATAACTGGCACAATCGCCTAAAGCTTGATAATTCCCTATCCCTTTCTGAAAAGCAGGTTGATGAGCGCTTAAAAAAAAATGACCCCTTTGTAATTCGGTTTAAATCGCCTCAAGATCAATCTTTGGTACTTCATGACATCATCAGGGGTCAAATTGAGATCGACACCAATTTGCTGGATGATAAAATACTTTTTAAAAGCGATGGTATGCCAACCTATCACTTGGCCAATATCGTTGATGACCATTTAATGGAAATCACTCATGTGATCCGTGGTGAAGAATGGCTGCCTTCGTTGGCCCTGCACCAACTGTTGTACAATGCCTTTGAATGGGAAGCCCC
>JABDND010000219.1 GCA_013001145.1 Croceitalea sp.
TGGGCTGGCACAACCAGATTTTGGTTACATCACCAATTTTGGCAAAGCACACCTTGAAGGTTTTGGGGGCGTAGAGGGCGTTTTAAAAGGAAAAAGCGAATTGTACGTCCATTTAATGGAACATGGCAAATACATATTCTTAAATGCTGACGATCCCATTCAAAAAAAGAAGTTATCCACCTATGTAAAAAAGTATGGTTTTAGTCAAACAGACCATGGATATTTTGTCATCAAATTTCTTGAGGCCAACCCTTTTGTGACCCTATCCTTTGAAAATATAACCATCAATTCAAAACTTATTGGCAAGTACAACTTCACTAACTGTTGTGCTGCCGTTCTCATGGGAAAATACTTCAATGTCAAAAAAGAAGACATAAAGGCCGCCATTGAGACTTATGAGCCACAGAACAATCGTTCACAACTTATTAATCAAAATGGTTTCCATATTGTTTTGGATGCCTATAATGCGAATCCTACGAGTATGGTTGCCGCACTACATAGTTTTAAGGCAATGCAAGGCCAAAACCAAACAATAGTATTGGGTGATATGTTTGAATTGGGAGTAGATGCAGACAAAGAACACCAAAATATTGCAAGTTTGGTAGATGATCTGGGCTTTGAAGATGCCTATCTTGTTGGAGAACATTTTGTGCGTACCACCTCAAAGGCTAAAAAATTCAATGATTTTGATGCTTTGGCGACTCACCTGGCTTCCAACAAATTAGAGCAAGGCACCCTCTTGGTCAAGGGCTCGCGAGGAATGGCGATGGAAAGAATATTAAAACTGATCTAGTGGAGTATACTGGATTCGAACCAGTGACCTCTGCCCTGTCAAGGCAGCGCTCTAAACCAACTGAGCTAATACTCCAAAAAGTGCTGCAATATCGTAAAAATGTTACCAATCACCATACTCTGCAGAATTCTTTTGTGTTTCGTGCAAAGAAATGTGCAGTTGTTGGTCCACCTTCAGTTTTGGCTTCAAAAGATCATAGATGATTTTCACAAAATGTTCTGTCGAAGGCAAGATACCTTCAAATTCAGGGCAGTCCTCATTTAGATTTTTATGATCGAACCGGTCTTCAATTTCAACTTTTATCAAATCACCCAAAACGGCTAGGTCCATCACAAAACCGGTATCCGGATTCACTTCTCCCCGAATTCTGACTTCTAAATCAAAATTGTGCCCATGATAATGGGGACTATTGCATTTTCCAAAAACTTCAAGGTTTTTCTCATCGCTCCATTGGGGATTGTGAAGTCGATGTGCGGCATTAAAATGGGCCTTTCTGCAAATGGTTGCAATCATAACTATCTTTCAGATTGCAAATTTACTTTAAAATTAAAACTCTACTAAAGGCTTTTCAAAAAAGTAAGGCTTGCTGGTACTTGATCTACAACACGTGAAGACTCATCTTCAATAAACAAATAATCAACTCCCAGTTCGCGGCCCTTTGCTACCAATGTTTTTATGTTTATCATGCCTGTTCCCAAAACCACGTTGTCTTCAACATCGCCTTGGCCCGAATCATTGCCAATGGTTCCTTTGCGCATATCTTTTAAATGCATTAGCTTAAACTTGGTTGGATACTTTTCAAACAAGGCCATTGGGTCTTCACCCCCATGTACGACCCAATACACATCCATTTCAAAATCAAAGTTGATGGCATTTTGGGCCATATAATCAAACAAAGTTCCGTTTTGATAAGGTCTAAATTCATATCCATGTGGATGGTAAACCAAATGCACCCCATTATCATTTAATAGTTTACCTGCCTCATTGAAAATTTTTATGGTATTTTTTACGTCTTCAATTGTAAAATTATCCCTGTCATGTGGAATCCATGCACACATAGCGTAATTGGCACCAAAGGTTTTTGCCCTGCGAATTGTTTCTTGAGGGTTATCCCTTAGTTCTTCGAGATTTGTTCCCACACTGGCCGTCTTTAAATTGTTATTTTCCAGCAATTCAATAAAACTAGCTTCGGGCATGCCATAGGTATTGTCACCACCTTCAATTATGGTTATTCCCCATGAATTTATCAACTCAAGGGTCTTTGGCACATCTTCCTTAAATTGATTTCGCAAACTGTACAATTGTATTCCTACATCATCAGGTACGCCAGTTTGTGTTTGGGCACGTGCCCCAATGCACATGGTCAAAACAAACATTGTTATAAGGTTGAAAATGTAACTTGAATTAAGCATTTGCCCTGCTGTTATGTGAGTAAATTTCCTTGTTCATCCCATTCGGCGATGATACCCCTTTTACTTTGGTCGACACACTTGGCAAGCCAAATGGGGTCATATTCAACACCATGCTGGTCTAAAACATCTTGCGGAACACCATCCCAAACATTGGGCATATTTCCTTTATAACCTAAATCGGCGATACCCACTTTTGATGTGTAGTAACCACAAACCACAAGGTTTCGCATTAATGCAAAGAATTGAATTTCCAAGGCTTGTTTATCTAATGGCACATCCATATCATGCCAACAGATTTCATCGCAGATCTGCTTTTGCTGCTCTAATGTCGCTGATTTAAACTCCACTCCAAATTCAGTATTGCTCTTGTGGTCCAACCACATTAAACCACCCAGTAAAGTAGTTTGTAATTCGGGAATATCTTTTCCCATAAACTCAATAAACTCTGGCACATCTGCTTCAATTGGCCCACCATGGGGTTCTTTAGGGGGTAAAATTACCGTGCTGAGCACGGCGATGGTTTCCATTTCATGCGCATTGAACAGTTGTTCGGCATTCAATTTTTCAAGACGTTCCAATTCTTCTGGGGTTCGGCCAAAATATTTGGTGTCACCGATATTTGGAAATTCTTCATTTTCTGTTGTTCCATCCATTCTACAACCATGAAAAGCAAGGGCCGAGGCTCCCGTACCCAGAATAATGCTTTGTATGCTTTTTCTTCTATTCATGCTTTAGATATTTTGTTGTTTTAATTGCTCAATAATATAGTCTGAAGCCCTCCATGAAAGCGCCAAAATTGTCCATGTGCAGTTTTTATCTGCTTGCGACACGAATGGGCCTGCATCGACAATAAATACATTGTCCACATCATGTAATTGGTTGAATTTATTGGTCACTGAGGTTTTTGGGTCGTTACCCATTCTTGTAGTACCCACCTCATGAATAATTTCGCCGGGAGCGAGCAATCCATAATCCCTGTCTTTGCCGGGTTTATCGCCGAGCGGCATACCGCCCATATTGTAAATAAGCTCTTCAAAAGTATCTTGCATATGCTTGGCCTGTTTTTTTTCTAAATCAGACCATTTATAGTTAAACTTCAATACGGGAATACCGTATTGATCAACAGTGGTTGGGTCTATTTCACAATAATTTTCTTTTCTGGCAATACCTTCTCCCCTACCGCCAAAACCGATCACCGATCCGTAGTATTTTTTTACATCATCACGCAGACTATCACCATAACCGCCAACTTTTAGTCCGAAAAATTTATTAAAGTCATTGGCATTGAACCCGAAGCCATAGTTGGGCTGTCCCATACCGCCCCAAACTTCAATATGATATCCCCTTGGAAAATCGAGCTTAGAGTTGTCACCCCACCAAGGCGAGTAAACGTGCATGCCCCCCGTACCATCTTCGTTATAAGAAGTTTTACGGTTCATAAGGCCAGGTATAAACCCTGCTGCGCTAGAACCTGTGGAATCATGTAAATATTTTCCAACCAAATCGCTGCTATTGCCCAAACCATTTGGATGCTGTTTACTCTTTGAATTCAGCAAAATTCGCGCTGAGCTGCAGGCAGACGCCGCCAAAACGACCACCTTGCCCTTCAATTTATATTCTTTACGATCTTCTTTATTGATGTAAGATACGCCGGTGGCCTTACCTTCTTCATTGGTGGTTACCTCCCGTACCATGGCATTTACGTATATTTTTACTTGGCCTCCATTTCTTTGTGCTGGAAAAATCAAGCAACTACCTGCTGAAAAATCTGCGTAGACAGAACATGAGCGGCTACATTGACCACAATAAAAACAAACACCGCGGTCTTTGTTTATTTTTTTGGTCAACATGGACATTCTTGACGGAATCACCGGAATACCTGATTTTTTGGCTCCATTGATATAAAAAAGTTCGTGAAGTCTAGGTTTGGGAGGGGGCAGAAAGAATCCATCGGGATCGTTTTCCAAACCTTCATTGGTGCCAAAAACACCAATTAGTTTGTCTACCTTATCGTAATAGGGTTTTACATCGTCATAGCCAATGGGCCAATCTTCACCATATCCATCCCTAGATTTACCTTTAAAATCCTTAGGACCAAAGCGTAATGAGATTCTGCCCCAATGGTTGGTTCGGCCGCCCAGCATTCTGGATCGCCACCATTTAAATGAAGTACCCTCTTCATGGGTGTAGGGTTCCCCATCAACTTCCCAATCACCCCAAGACATATCCCATTCGCCAAATGCTCGATCGGTGTTCGCACCCCTTCTGGGTGATTCATAAGGCCATTTAAGCTGGGTCATGGTTTTGGGGTCGGCTGGATCAAAATAAGGACCCGCTTCAACAACGGCCACTTTGAATCCGGCATCGGCCAATTGCTTGGTCGCCATACCGCCGCCAGCGCCTGAACCTACGATGATGACATCGTATTCTTCTGAATTTTCAATAATTTGCATCTAAAGAAATGGTTTTTGTTATGGTTATTATTTCTATTGTACCCTAGTCATTCTTTGAAACTCCTTACGGTATTGACTGGGAGTACAGCCTTTGGCTTTTTTGAATATTCTATTGAAATTGGCAATATTGTAAAAGCCACATTTATAAGCTATTTCAGAGATTCCATCATCTTCTTCGGCAAGTAATCGCGAGGCGTTTTGAACCCTAACATCATTTAAGTATTCCACAAAAGTGCGTTCAGTGCTCTTTTTGATAAATCGATTAAATGAAACTTTGCTCATGTTCAATAAAGCCGAGACTTGATCTAAGGTAATTTTATTGGCGTAATTCTCTTGAATGAAGTTGTAGAATATCTTTACGCGATCACTATTGTCAAAATCATCCCTTGAGGTTTGGGTAATCGACAACAATCGTTGATTTGGTGTAATACTCAAATCATACAGAATTGAAAATAGCTCCAAGAAATACGCAATACCCTCCAGTTTAGATACTTGGGTGAGCCTTGGTGCCATTTTTATGGCCTCTTCTTTTTGAAATAAAATACCATGAACCGATTTTTCAAGCATTTCTCGAAAGGGTTTCATAATACTTTTACGTGTTAGATTACCTTCAAATAAATCATTATGAAATTGAATGGTCACTTCATGAACACTATTGTTGCAATTATGCATTTTCCAACCATGGTACACATTTGATCCTACGAGTACAAGTTCAAAATCGTCTATTTCTTCAATATTAAAACCCACGGTACGTTGCATTCCTTTGCCATCAACAATAAAATTGAGTTCCAAATCTGGGTGAAAATGTATGGGGTAATCAAATGTATCACGTATGCGGTCAATTACTAAAAAGCTATCTTGATCTGAAAGGTTTGTAATTTCCCTTTTATACTTTTTTAACATTTGATTTCAGTTTTGAAGAAAGATAATACTATTTTGTCAAGATTGCCAATGTCAATATCGAGTCTCAAGTTTTTTATTGCCCTCTTCTTAATAATTTTGTTAATTAACTGTTGAAAAGCAAAATATAATAGGTGTTTTTTAAAGTATTCATACCCTAAATATACCTCATCCGTATGCTGTTTATGCTTGTAGCGGTGATTATGGGAAATCTGGGAACATATTAACATAATTTTTAACTTTATATAAAATAGTATATAAAATTGACAATATAATACCATTGTTGTCCTTAGTGTTTGTATATTTTTATCAATTAATTGGTTAAAATCACATCCAATTAAATGAATAACTCAACGTTTTAACAAAAATTAACTAAGAACAAACGATTATGAAAAAATCAATCACCCTTGGCGCATTCGCTTGGATGACCAAAACCAAAACGCTCTTAAAGGTGACTCACCTTTGTACTTTGGCGTTTATTATGGTTTTGGGAATACCGGCGTTACAGGCCAACTCAATTGCCATGAATGTGAATTCTCCAACAGTACAATCTACCATATCGGGAACGGTTGTCGATTCTAACGGAGCTCCTTTGCCAGGTGCTAACGTCGTAGTTAAGGGAACATCAAATGGCACACAAACCGATTTTGATGGTAATTATACCATTACTGCCGATTCCAATGCCACTTTAGTATTTAGTTACATTGGTTTTACAAAGCAAGAGATTGCCATTAATGGTCAAACAACTATCAATGTGACGATGTCTGAAGATGCCAATCAGCTATCAGAAGTGGTTGTTTTAGGTTATGCATCTCAAACCAGAGGTGATTTGACAGGGTCAGTTGCGTCTGTTGATGTATCTGAAGCCACAAAAACTCCACTTGTAAACGCGGCCGAGGCCCTTGAAGGTAGGGTGACCGGTGTCACTGTGACCAATACGGGTACACCAGGTGCAGCTCCCAAAATTGTAATTCGTGGTTTTGGTACAAGTAACAATACCAATCCGTTATATATTATAGATGGGGTTCAAACAGACAACGCTTCTGTATTAAACAGTATCAACCCGCAGGATATTGATCAAATCAACGTTCTTAAAGATGGTGCAGCTGCCATTTATGGAGCTAGGGCATCAAACGGTGTTGTTATTATCACAACCAAAGGAGGGGGTTATAATCAAGAATCGCCAATTGTTTCATTTGATATGTACACTGGTATTGCCAGAGCGGCTAATATCCCAGACCTATTGAATGTACAGCAACATGGTGAAATGATTTTTCAAAGTTTGGCCAATGATGGAGCCACTGTAGCTCACCCTCAATATGGTAGTGGGCCTTCACCTGTTGTCCCATCATCATTGGTTGGATATTCACGGGTGGAATCTTATGACCCAATAACGCGAGCACCTCGTAGTGCAACAGTTGCTCCAGGAGGTACTGATTGGTTTGATGCTTCTACCCAAGATGCACAAACGCAAAGCGTTTCAATTTCCATTCAAAATGGGGGCGAAACCGGTAAATACTTCTTATCTGCCAATTATTTGAATAGAGAGGGCGTCTTCTTGGAAACAGGATTCAAACAAGGAACAACCCGATTGAACTCAGAATTCAAAATAAGTGATAAGGTTGTTATTGGTGAACACTTAAATGCATCCTTCTCCAATGGAGCTAATAATAATGGTAGGGTAAATG
>JABDND010000221.1 GCA_013001145.1 Croceitalea sp.
AGAAGCCAAAGATCTATACGAAACCATAGCTCAAGTGCAGATCATTGCATTGGAAAGTACCCCTTTTGATGCCGATACCATAAGGGAGTTAAGAAAAGAACAGAAACAGCTGCAGCAGACCCATACGCCCAATGCGCGCTTAAAATCGAGGATAAATCTGCACCATCTTTTGACCAAAAACTGCCCCAACAAAATATTGGTCAACTTTATTAGAAATTTGGAAGGAAGGATCCTTTTTTATGAGCAGATGTATCTCACCGATGCCTCATTTTATGAATTGATCGACAATCAAAATGATGGTATTATCGATGCTATTGAAGAAGATAATCTACCTACTGCTGCATTGATTCTCAAGTTGAATTGGCTGACCATATTGGACCACATTCAAAAAAAAATGCAGCAACCACAAGTAATTTGACCTCAGAAAGGCCTTGTTTATTCCAGTTCGGTCAACAAATTTTCTGCCGAGGTGGTGATACTTTTATAACAGCCATACCCCCATCGAGCAAAAAACAGTAAAAAAACGGTCATAATGGGTATATACCAAAGTAGGTTTTGACCATCAACAAATAGGTCTTTGTCTTTTAAAATTTTTGAGGCCACTGGCAAGCTCACCAACATGAACAAAAAGCTACAGAATATGCCCGCCTGCTGTATAATCAACAATCGCTTTTTCTGTTTCTGATAACTGATGATTGTTTCGCTATAGTTTTTCTCCTGCAACTTTAGGCCGCTTATGGAATTAAGAGTGCCCAATGTTAAAATGGGCAAAATGACCAAAAAGGCGATGGCAAATATTCCAGATAGTGAAAGGTACCACGTGTCCAATTTACCAAAATTGAAGATCAGGTAAATGGCCGCTGCAAAACAGATGACCCCACCAATGGTTTCATAGGTTTTAAGCTTTGAAAATTTATTCTTGTATTTCTGCTGTGTCATTTCCATAATCAAAGTGTTGGTTAGTTTTTTCTGTTGTTCCAATTCAGTGCTCATATTTTGCCAAATGGTTTGTAATTCGTCAAGTTCCATGAGATTATTTTTTGTTTAATTGTCCTTTTAGTTTTTGTTTGATACGCGAAATTCGGGTTCCTACATTGGATGTAGTAAGTCCGGATATTGCAGCGATTTCCTGATATGATTTTCCTTCAAGCAACAGCAAAATCAATCCTTTCTCCAATACATTGAGTTTGCCGATATGCTCATACATCAATTTTAAGCGCTCTTCAAATACTGGGTCTTGACTTTCCATCTGCTTTAAGACCACTTTTTCTATGGATTCAGAAATTGGACTGCGCTTTTTGCGTTTTAATTGCCCAATAGCGGTGTTCATGGCGACTCGATACATCCAAGTACTGATTTTGGATTGGTTTTTAAAACTGTCGAATGATTTCCACAATTGATACACTATCTCTTGAAAGAGGTCTTGTTGCTCCATTTTATGGTCGGTATAAATGGTGCTGACCTTAAAGAGAAGCCCCTCATGTTCTTTGATCAATGCTACGAATGCAGTTTCTTTTTGCTCCAAATTGATTACTTATGTTCCATTAGTGTAAGACCTTTCAAAAAAATCACACCAATGGACGTATTTTTTTAAAAGATATGACAATAGCTTAAAAATAGATACGTTAGCCTAGCATGAACTACCTGAATAAGCACATAGAGGCTCTTTCGAAAAAAAGAAAGAAATCTTTGGTCAGAAAGCAGATTGCCTGTGGTATTTTCCAAGACTTGGAAGACCTGCACCATACAACACCCAAAAAGGACACCAAATAATAAGCTTGCCTATTGCTCAAATAGCGAGGCGTCCAAACCTGGAATCAATTTCAGGGCATTTTTGTAATACACTTTCTTCAAAACTTCATCGGGCAGGTCCAACCCATACATAGCCCAAAAGGCATGGTATTTTTTATAATAGGGAAAATATTCATCGGCTGTTTCCAATACTCGAAAATAGGTTGGAAATTCTGCGGGTTGCCAACTGTCCTTACCAAATAAAATGCGGTCTTGATATTTAATAAAGAAGGCTTTTGCCCGTCTGGGTTGGCGACCCAATTCGGCAATAATGGCTCCTATACCGACATACATATTGGGCATTTCGTCCAATAGCTCACTCAAACGATCTAGATTATTGGCGTACCAGCCCATATGGGCATTGATGAATTTGGTATTCGGATGCTTTTTGAACATTCGATGCTGTTCATCAATTATTTGCTGCCATGGTGCGGGATCGGTAGCGGTCCGTTTTCTTCTCGGACGGGTCTTTAATTCCAGCCAACGCTCATTCTCGGCATTTATGGGATCCCAGAACGACTTTGGATCGGCTGCATGGATCAATACTGGTATGTTCAATTCGCCACATTTGGCCCAAACAGGGTCCAGTCTGGGATCATCAATGGCAATGCGCTCGCCATTCACATCTTTATTTCTTAATCCAAGGCTTTTATAAATTTTCAAACCCTTGGCCCCTGCAGCGACATCTCTTTGAAGTTGTTCGGCAGCCTTGGCACCCCAACCATCATTACCCACACCATTAAAATCAACATTCGCAAAAATGGCAAATCGATTGGGGTAATTGGCATTCACATTCTTCAGCATGGCCTGCAAGCCCTCTCCAGATCCACCGCTTAAATTCACCATGATACCCAAATTTAGCTGGTCCATATCCTTAATCAAATCACCTAGGTTCTGCTCCGCCATTCGAAACTGGTGACTGTGTACATCAATAAAAGTGAATTTCGCGCTTGGTGTAGGATTTTCATCAACTACCAAAGTGGATTTGGGATTGTATTCTTCAAAGCCCATTTCCTGCGCATTCATTACAGTAGAAAGACAAAGGAGTAAGCTCAACGATAGGTTTTTAACTGTCATGATTTTGTGCTTCATTTTTAGGAAAGTGTTCGTTAAATAGTTTTGTATATGTGGCCCATGTATCGATATCTGTCAGACTTTCTTTGGGATGTAAGCCTTTCAAGTCTTCAAGATTTTTACGCATTAAAAATTTGGCTCCCACGTCTTGGTCAAGCTGTGAAAGTTTGTCAAAATATGTATGGTCAAATAGTGCGGGCACCCCGTGGCCTTTTCCATAGATTGTTGCAACAATTTTTTCTGGACCATTGAAATAAGCTGTGGTGAGCTCTTGTAAATAAGCAGAACCCAAAAGGGGTTGATCGGCCACCATAATGATTACCGCATCATAAGCCTTGGTTTCGGCCATGTGTTTCACCCCTTTGGCGATGGATGTGCCCATGCCCAACTGCCAATTATCATTTTGTATAAAATTGACCTTTTGATTGATTTCTTTTTTTATTTGGGGGGCATGTGCACCCAATACAACAAATACATCACTGCCTAAAGTTGAAGCGGCCTCAATCGCATTGCCGAGCAGTGTGGTTTTTCCCCAAGGCAATAATTGTTTTGCTTTACCCATTCGAGTGCCAGCTCCTGCGGCCAATATTAAGATTGCAATGTTCTTCCCTCTTGTTTGCATTATGAATGGATACTGCCTTCTTTGGTCTTTAATAATATTGGTTCGGTCTGATTGACAACTGCCAAAATCTCGGCCATAATTGATATCGCGATTTCTTGAGGTGTTTCAGCACCAACATTGATTCCTGCCGGTCCATGAATGACTTCTAAAAATTCAGCCGTGATTCCAGGTGAGCGCTCCAACAACTCATTGAATAATTTCTCACGACGCCTAGCAGGTCCCAAAAGACCAATATAAGCGGGATTTTCTTCCTTGAGGGCGATTAAATACTTCAAGTCTTTCACATAACTGTGCGTCATCAAAACCACGGCCGACTGCTGGTCGATGGTCAGCAGTAATTGCTCGGCATCAGTGTTCAATAAATGTAGTGCACCGGGAAAATCGGCCAATGTTTTTTCTTCCTTGGGGTCCGCTACCACAGTAACCTCCCACCCTGCCATTGCGGCAAAGGCACATAACTGAACGGCATCATGTTCTGCCCCGATTACAAACAAACGAAAGCAGGCTTCCATTTCATGTTCAAAAACCTCCATGGTGGTATTGGGCTTTTTATTTGGATTCAAAATATGGGAATTACCACCAAAGTGAAATACGGAACCATAGTCACCATTTTCTCCATGTGCTCGCTCAAAGTAGCTATCTATCTTGATGGATGCCCTCTGTGCAACGGCTGCTTTAAAGGCTTTTTGAAGCGCAGTGGGTGGCTCAAAGGGTTCCAGTAAAATATAAAGGATGCCTTCACAGCCCAGTCGATAGCGTCCGTCATAGACCATCACCTTGGCAATTTGTGACTTGAAAACGCTTTCTGCCTGGTGTTGTACCTCTTTTTCAACACAACCGCCACTTACAGCACCTACCATCTTACCATCATCCAATAATAGCATCCGTACTCCGGGGCGTCTGTATGATGAGCCTTCCAATGCAACTACAGTCGCCAACACACATTTGGTATCTTGCGTTATGGAGGTTTCAAATGCTGCAAATATTTTCTTTAGTTCATGGGTCATATCAAAGTATTCTTGACGTAGCCACAAAAGGAACCAATTCTCCTTCCGTATAAGACGTGTTTGCATTTAATTGAACGAACCCATTTGCCTGGGCCAAACTGGTCAAATCACCCGAACCGTTCCCTAAAATCAAAGAGGCCGAAAGCACGCCCTCAACCATTTCTACTTTCGCCCTTAAAAAGCGGGTTAGAGGAATTTCGTTTTCAAATGCTGAACTTAAAAGTACATTAATTCTATTGGAGGGCAAATGCAAACTATGGTTCAACCAG
>JABDND010000222.1 GCA_013001145.1 Croceitalea sp.
CTATAAAATTGATGCCATAACGGCCACAGATTTCGGCCACTTTTGGAAAATCTGGCGGACCTGGTGGCAAATCGCCAAGCTCTTCAAACATATGTTCAATACCCGCAGGAAAAACACTCAAAATAACTTTGGCCTTGGTATCGCCCACAATTCTCCATGAATGCGGAACACCTCTAGGTCCAAAAGCAAGGTCACCCGCCTTTAAAATAGTAGTCTTACCCCCTACGGTCAATTCCATTTCGCCTTCGACTACCTTAAAGACCTCATCCTCATTTTGATGCACATGGGGCGGAATGCCGGTCCCTGGTTCGTTTTCTTCTTCGATGAGAGTGAACATTCCGTTGGTATCTTCTCCCGTGAGTTTAAAGGTTTGCATGTCACCAATGACATTGATCGTCTTTCCTTCATCGTTCCTTACAATTTTTGGTTGAAGGTCTTTAATGATTTTTCGTGTTCTGGCCACTACCGATTGTGGTACTGCCAACAAGGAAGCACCTAGAGCCGTACTCACTTTAATAAAATCGTTTCGTTTCATTTGAATTGGTTTTAGGTTATTGCATTGTAATATTCATATCATATTGTACTGCTGTCTCTATCACTTGTTGAATGAGCTCAGGTGCCATTGATTTGTTTTTAGCTTGGTCTTCACCTACTGGAACGCCCAGATTTTCAAAAAACTTTAAAAAGCCTTTCGGACTATGAATGTTGACCCATTTGCAGGTTTTATTACTCTTGTTCGAAAAAGTATGCACCGCTTTTGGTGGTAGATTTATGGACTTGCCTGCTGTTAGTAACGTGATTTCTCCATTGAGCATAAACTCCATTTCGCCTTCGGTTACCATAAACACCTCATGGTAGGTATTGTGATGGTGAGGAGGTGGACCTTGGGTAAGAGGAGGAGTTTCGCCCATGACCAAATCAAAATCGCCGCTCACCTTGTGAGGTGTTATTTTATGTCCTAATACCCATTTCATCATAGTACGTTTCTGGTTAGATACCCTCATAGTTTATGAGATGCTTGTCTCACAAACATATCCAAATATTTTGAAATTGCCAAATTTTATGAGATATTTGTCTCATGAACAAAATGTCCCTTAAAAAAGGCAGGATCAATCAGAAAATAAAGACTAGGACGAGCATTCTAAATGCGGCCAAGCATCTGATGTCAAAAAGCACAAGTATCACCATGGAAGAAGTGGCCCAAAAAGCAAAGGTTTCGCGCGCCACCATGTACCGTTATTTTCCCAATTTAGAACTACTTTATACCGAAGCATCCCTTGATGTACATCACCTCTCACCTGACCTATTGATGGAAAAAGTAGCCCATATGCCGCTAAGGGAACGAATCTTTTTCATACAAAGCTATTACAATAAACTGGCGCAGGACCATGAGTTGATTTTTAGAAGATATTTAAGTGCCGTTTTAAAGGCCTCCATTATCTCAAAAAAGAAGATAAGGGGGGCTCGAAGGGTCGCCGCAATGCAGCTAATATTGGATGCCTATAAAAACGATTTGTCAAGCAACAACCTTAAAAACCTGAAAAATATTGCCTCTATTTTAATGGGTATGGAACCATTGATAGTTGCTAAAGATGTCTGCGACCTTAGCAACGAAGAAGCCAATGAAACCCTGCATTGGGGACTTGAGATGATATTAAAAGGCATGGAAATCGAAAGCAAGTAAATGCCTTGCATACGCCTATAAAGGTAAAAATTATTAAAGCAAGCCTATGACGACCTTCCAGTACGTGCTTTTTGCTTTGTTTGTGGTTTTGGGGGTATTGAATCTGTTTTTGATCCATCCTGTTCCAGGCCTTTTTTATATGCTGCTTTCTTTGGTGTACCTACCACCATTAAATCGTTATTTAAAAGCGAAGTTGAAGTTTTCAATCCCCACGGCCATTAAATTGGTCGTTGCCTTTTTGGTGCTCTGGGGCACTTTGGGAGTGGGCGACCTGATGGAGCTTTTTGAAGCTTGGTTGCGGGAATAATCCTCGCCGCTAAATTATTCAGCAGGAACAGTGGTAAAACCCGCATTGAATAGCCTTTTTGTTGGGCAAAGAAATGGCAAACGGGAATTGGCTTATTGGCTTATTGTCACTATATTTAATAAGATTCCACTGGTAGTGGACTCCAGTGAACCGTGCGTAACCTAGTGCCCAACTTACCACAATGCAATGCCTACTGCTAAAAGAACCAACCAACCATGGTCAAATTATTTAGCAACATACGCAAACAACTTCTGGGAGCGGGTAAAATGGGCAAGTACCTAAAATACGCCATTGGAGAGATCATTCTTGTGGTCATTGGTATACTCATAGCCCTGCAAATCAATAATTGGAACATAGAAAATTCCAACAGTGCCCAAGAGCAGGCATATTTAAAAAGATTGATTCAGGAGCTGGACGATGAAATGGCCAGTTATACCCGAATCAAAGAAAATTTTACAAATCAGCAACAGGCCATCAATGCGTTATTGGCCATATGGAACGAGCCCAACCCCATCATTAGGGATACCACTTCATTTTGGCGTAATTTTTCTAGGGCCACAGGTGCTGGCCCTTGGTATCAAGAACCTGTTACATGGACACAACTAATACAATCGGGTGAATTAAAACTGATAAAGGATCAGGAAGCCATTGAAACCCTTTTCAAGCATTATGGATTTCTAACAAGAGTCGCCGCTAATTTTAGTGAGTACCCAACGCAGACCACTTCCGATATGAGAAAACTAACGGCAGTCACTTATTCAGAGACCAATTTTTCCATTCCCACAGACGACAATAGACCAATGCGATCAAACCCTGAACTTTTGGGCAAAATTTTGAGCAAGAAAAAAGAATTTAAAGCGCTCTTTGTACGCGTTGGCATTGTTGCGACCTTTCATAAGCGGCAGATGGAAAGTTTATTGGAATCTGCTGAAAATGCGAAGATGGTCTTAAAAACCAACTTATTATGACCCAACTTTTTCGTCATACAATGCAAATCTTCCCCTCCGTGGAGAGATACCCACCCCTAACCTCTCCCAGGAGGGGACAAAAGAGTTCTCTCTCCCCAGCAGGAAAAAGCAACATGATATGATAAAATTCTACCGTCAAATACGATACAACCTCATGGAAACAGGAAAAACTGGGAAATACCTAAAATACGCTATTGGCGAAATAATCCTAGTGGTCATTGGTATCCTCATTGCACTACAAATCAATAATTGGAATGAGCAACGGAAAGACAGAATTAGAGAACAGATCATATTGAACAATCTAAAATCGGACTTTACTACCAATATC
>JABDND010000011.1 GCA_013001145.1 Croceitalea sp.
CTACTCCCAATTCAAACATATCACCCAATACTATTGTTTGGTTTTGGCCTTGCATTGCCTTAAAACTATGTAGTGCGGCAACCATACTCGTAGGATTGGCATTATAGGCATCCAAAACAATATGGAAACCATTTTGATTAATCAGTTGTGAACGATTGTTCTGTGGCTCATAAGTCTCAATGGCGGCCTTTATGTCTTCTTTTTTGACATTAAAGTATTTTCCCATGAGAACGGCAGCACAACAGTTAGTGAAGTTGTAATTGCCAATAAGTTTTGAATTGATGGTTATATTTTCAAAGGAAAGGGTCACAAAAGGGTTGGCTTCAAGTAATTTGATGACAAAATATTCATGGTCTGTTTGACTAAAACCATATTTTTTCACATATGCGGATAATTTCTTTTTTTGAATGGGATCGTCAGCATTTAAGAATATGTGTTTGCCATGTTCCATTAAATGGAAGTACAATTCGCTTTTTCCTTTTATAACGCCCTCTAGGCCTCCAAAACCTTCAAGGTGTGCTTTGCCAAAATTGGTGATGTAACCAAAATCTGGTTGTGCCAGCCCACTTAAAAATGTAATCTCACCTCGGTGGTTGGCCCCCATTTCAATTATAGCGATTTCGGTATCCTCCTTTATGGTCAATAAGGTCAATGGTACCCCAATATGATTGTTTAAGTTGCCCTTCGTGGCAATGGTCTTGTACTTTTTTGATAATACGCTATTGATCAATTCTTTGGTGGTTGTTTTTCCATTGCTCCCTGTCAATGAAATTACCTTAGCCTTACATTGATTTTTATGGTGGGTTCCCAATTGTTGCAAGGTCGTTAAGACATCATCAACCAATATGGTTCTATAATCAATGTAATATGCTTCTTCATCGATGACCACGTAAGTGGCACCTTTCTCCAAGGCCTCTGCAGCAAAGGTGTTACCATTGAAATTGGGGCCTTTTAGTGCAAAATAAATACTATTGGCTTCAATTTTTCTGGTATCGGTGCACGCTAAAGGGTAACGTAAAAAAATGCGATGTAATTCATCTATATTCATATGCCGAATATAAAAAAAGCCCCTGATACATCATCAGGGGCTTTACTTTTATTCAAGTACAAAACTATTTGGCTTTTTTAGACCTTACGGTTTTGTTTTTTGTTTTTGATTTTGAGCCTACTCTAGACATGGCACATCTAAAACCAATGTCGTCGGTCGCCATATACTGCGGTAAATAACGACGCTGGGCTGGGTCTAGCCAGTACGCCCTATCTCTCCACGATCCACCTTTATATACACGAACTTCATCATTGATCAAAGAAGTTCTGTAATTTGAAGTGTCGTATTGGCGCAATAATTTGCCCGTACTGTCCCGTTCCACTTTGTGTTTAGGCGCATCGTACATTTTACGTTGATCCGAATCGTCATCACTAAAGCGATCATAAAATCTTGAAGAGCCTGCATCGCCATCACGGTAACCTCTGTTGTCACTTGATGAGAAATTGGTTCTTAAATAGGTTTCTTCTTCATCAACAGCTACCATTTTGATTTCACCTGGAAGGTTCATGGCGACAACTTTACCGTTTGGCAAGGTGTCGTACTCTACTTCATCTCTCAAGACCATGGCCTTACCATCTTCGCCAATAGCTTTTTTGGTATAGATATTACCACGATAATAGTTGAAATCACTTATCTCGTCATCAACGATAGGTCTATAAACATCGGCGACCCATTCCGATACATTACCAGCCATATCATATAGACCAAAATCATTGGGCTTATATGATTTAACTTCTGCAGTAATATCGGCGCCATCATCAGACCAGCCAGCGATACCACCGTAATCTCCTTTTCCTTGTTTAAAGTTGGCCAATTGGTCACCACGACCAACACGCTGTCCGTTTCTGGTGTAATCACCTTCCCAAGGATATTTTTTTCTACCTCTATAATTGTTGTACTCTCTCGTACCGATTAAGGCTTGAGCAGCATATTCCCATTCAGTTTCTGTGGGCAATCTATATTCTGGCGTAATGATACCCGTACTGCGACTGGCAAAATTGTTAATGGAGTCACGTTTTTGCTTGCCCTGTAATGAATCAATCTGCCCTCCGTAGACGGACTCAGGCTTGTTCAAATATGCTTCAGTACTGAACGTGCCATCAATATCGCCGTTCAAAACTTGATATTTGGCGTCTTGCGCCAAGTAACCCTCTCTCTCAAGAATGGATTCATTGACCCTATCGGTTCGCCATTCGGCATATTGAGTGGCTTGTATCCAGTTGACACCTACTACAGGGTATTCGGCATATGCGGGATGTCTTAAATAATTATTGGTCATGGTCTCATTAAAGCCCAATCGGTTTCTCCAAACCAATGTATCTGGTAAAGCACCTTTATAAATATTGGCGTACATGGGATTATCGGGCGGGTAAACGGCCTTTAAATAATCCAAGTATTCCAAGTACATTACATTGGTGACTTCGGTTTCATCCATATAAAAAGATTGCACGTGCTGTGATGTGGGGGTGTTGTTCCAATCGTGCAAAATATCATCTTGTACCTTACCCTTGGTAAAGGTTCCGCCTTCTACAAAAACTGTTCCCGGAGGGGTTTCTTGTTCTTTAAAATCTGAATTGTGTTGAAAACCACCTTCTTTCGCATTGATTTTCCAGCCTGTACCCCTAGAAATATTTTTTGAAGAGGAGGAAGATTTGTTACAACTTGATAGCGTGCCGGCAACAATGGCGCAAGAAAGAACAACTTTTAAAAAGTTTTTTTTCATAATAAGTACTTGAGTTCAAAAACCGATTTCCATTGATATCGGTACTTTAGTTTTAATCGATTTAAATCACTTTAGGCAATAGAACGGAAACTTAGACACATTATTTTATATCTTCCAAAATAATAATGTCTAAAAATGACACATGTTCCATTAAGAAAACAACGTTTAAAAAATGGTATTAGTATGGCGTACATGTGTGTTTAACAACAACAGTCATTTTTTAAAAGATGTTTTTCTCAAAAAAAGTAGAAAAGGGTGCAAGAATTAGTCAAAAAGCCCGTTTATGAGTAATACGTCTAAATAATTTCTGATTTTGAATCGTTATTTGGACATTCGACCACTTTAATAATATGAAAAAAATGAAAAAGTTGATTCTTTTGACGGTACTCCTTTGTGCTGTCAAGGTAACTTCACAGCAAGAACGTACCATCACTACTGCCGTACCATTTTTAAATATAGCAGCAGACGCAAGAGCGGCTGGTTTGGGTGATATGGGCGTTGCCACTCCTGCAGATGCATTTTCGCAACAGTGGAACCCTTCAAAATATGCGTTTGCAACGCAAAAAATGGGCATAGGTATAAGCTATACGCCATACTTGGAGAGCATAGTTACCGATATTTCGTTGTTGAACGCCAGTATGTACAATAAATTAAACGAAAGAAGTGCCTTTGCAGTTAGTATAAAATACTTTGGGTTGGGTGAAATTGAATTGCGCCAAACCATAGATGAAACACCAACCATCGTAAAACCCAACGAATTTGCATTGGATGGATCTTACGCTCTTAAACTGAGTGAGACGTTTTCAATGTCGGTTGGTGGCCGCTTTATCAGTTCCAACTTGCGATTTCAAGATAGTAGCACCGACTCTCAAGCCGCAAATGCCTTTGCTGTAGATGTTTCTGGTTTTTACCGTTCAAGAGAAGTAGCTTATAACAATTTCGATGGCCGGTGGAGAGCAGGATTCAACATTGCCAATCTCGGTGGAAAAATTCAATATG
>JABDND010000033.1 GCA_013001145.1 Croceitalea sp.
TAACAAAATTGTGCTTCGCCCCGGTTTGTCGCCATTGGAGTTAGTTACCAAAGAAACGGTTTTAAGGGTAGATCAATTTTTTAAGACAAATAGCCAAGAAGTGCGTAAACGCTTTAAGAATCCAAAATTGATTTCCACCTTAGAATTTCCAGTTTTGTTTTTAGGAGCCAAGCCTAGTAATACGCCTTCTTTTTATAGCTTTATGAACTTCGCCGATTTTGGTTTGGGCACTTGGCACCCCAAAGGTGGTATGTATGAGATTATCAAAGCGATGAAATCGTTGGCAGAAGAACTTGGTGTTAACATATTTACCAACAGCCCTGTCGAAAAAATAGAAGTATCTGATGGGAAGGCTAGCGCAATTGTATGCAATAATGAGCGAATAGAAGCTGATATTATAGTTAGCGGAGCCGATTACCATCATTCAGAAACATTGTTGGATAGTAAACACAGGCAGTATACCGAGAATTACTGGGCGAAAAAAACCTACGCCCCTTCGTCACTATTATTCTATGTAGGCTTTGACAAAAAGCTTGAAGGCATTGAGCATCACAACTTATTTTTTGACACGGATTTTGAAAAACATGCCGAAGAAATTTATGATGAACCCCAATGGCCAAGCGAGCCTCTTTTCTATGCCAATTTTCCATCGGTTACCGATGCGAGCATGGCACCTAAAAAATGTGAAACCGGGTTTTTCTTGATTCCTATTGCTCCCGGATTAGAAGACAATCAAGCGCTTCGTGATCAATATTTTGACATAATCATAAATCGCTTTGAAATACGAACAAAACAGCTTGTAAAAAATAACATTATATTTAAGGAAAGCTTTTGTGTAAATGATTTTATAGAAGCGTATAATTCATACAAAGGCAATGCCTACGGCATGGCCAACACGTTAACACAAACAGCGTTTTTAAGACCAAACTTAAAAAGTAAAAAGGTTAAGAATTTATACTTCACTGGACAATTAACAGTGCCGGGGCCTGGTGTCCCGCCATCATTGATTTCCGGAAAGTTGGTATCTGACCTCATTATCAACAAACACCATTGAAAATGAAAAGCATTTTTGACAACGTATCTTATAACTGCAGTAAATTGGTCACCGAATCATATAGCACCTCATTTGCACTGGCCACCAAAATGTTGGGCACCTCAATAAGACGTGACATTTACAATATCTACGGCTTTGTTCGCTTTGCGGACGAAATTGTGGATACCTTTCATGATTATGATAAGGAGAAGCTTTTCAATGGTTTTGAACAAGACTTGCACCAAGCCCTGGATAACAAAATTAGTTTAAACCCCATACTCAATGCCTTTCAAGTCACATACCATAAATACGATATTCCTTTTGAGCTTGTAGCGGCATTTATGAAGAGTATGCGTATGGATTTAGTTAAGAAAAAGTATAAGACCACAGCTGAATATAAGGAGTACATTTATGGCTCCGCAGATGTCGTTGGCCTAATGTGCCTTTGTGTGTTTGTCAATGGCGATAAAGACAAATATGAAAGCCTAAAGGAGTCTGCCATGGCCTTAGGGTCTGCCTTTCAAAAAGTAAATTTTTTGAGAGATTTGAAAGCTGATTATGAAGAATTGGAACGTTCCTATTTTCCAAACACAAATTTGTTGGAATTGGATGAATCGTCAAAAAAACGAATTGTCGACGAAATCAAGGCTGATTTTGCCCTTGGTTATTCAGGTATTGTGAAATTACCTTCAGAAGCAAAATTTGGTGTATATACAGCTTATAAATACTATGACAAACTGCTGCAAAAATTACAAAACACGCCTCCTTTAGAAATAAAAAATACGCGGATAAGGGTTCCCAATTATCAAAAATTCGGACTTTTGGCTACCTCTTATGTTAACTATAAACTACAATTAGTACAATAAAATGAAGATTTTTATTTGGGTGCTGGTCTTTTTGACCACCTTCTCATTTATGGAGTTTATGGCGTGGTTCACGCATAAATATATTATGCATGGCTTTTTGTGGAGTCTTCACAAAGACCATCATAAAAAAGATCACGATTCGTGGTTTGAGCGCAACGATGCCTTTTTTATTTTTTATGCTGTTGTTAGCATGTCTTTTTTGATGATAGCCGATAATACCTCATTTTGGTACGGCTTTCCCATTGGGTTTGGAATTTTGGCCTATGGTATTGCCTATTTTCTTGTACACGACATTTTTATTCACCAGCGATTTAAAATTTTTAGAAACGCCAATAATTGGTATGCAAAGGGTGTTCGTAGGGCCCATAAAATTCATCACAAACACTTGGGTAAAGACAAGGGCGAATGCTTTGGAATGTTATTTGTGCCCTTTAAGTATTTTAAAAAATAATGCCAAACAAGGCCATCGTAATTGGCACCGGTATTGCAGGTTTGGCGACAGCCATTCGTCTTGTTTCCAAAGGCTATCAAGTACATTCATTTGAGGCAAATACATACCCCGGTGGTAAATTGCACGCTAAGGAAGTGAATGGATTTAGATTTGATCTAGGCCCGTCACTTTTTACCTTACCAAGGTTGGTAGATGAACTGTTTACGCTCCACCAAAAAGACCCTGCATCATACTTCACCTATCATCGAAAGGATAACATTTGCAATTATTTTTGGGATGACAGCACCTCTTTTAATGCGGCAGCCGACATCAATATGTTTGTTAAACAGGCGGCCACGGTTTTTGGTGAAGATGAACAAACCCTTAAAGCCTATATAGAAGACAATCAACGAAAATATGAGTTAACATCTTCTATATTTCTAGAAAAATCGCTCCATAAAATAGGGAGTTATCTATCAAAAGACACCTTAAATGCCCTATTTAAAATTCATAAAATGGGTATTAATACCTCAATGGACGGGTGGAATATGCGCTTTTTCAATAATCCGAAAATGATACAACTCTTTAATAGATATGCGACTTACAACGGTTCATCGCCGTATAAAACGCCAGGTATTATGTCCATGATTCCGCATTTAGAAATGGGTTTGGGCACCTATTTCCCTAAGGGTGGAATGCACCAAATTACCCGGTCTTTGTATAAACTTGCCGTTGATATAGGAGTTGAATTTTCATTCAATGAAAAAATAACTTCCATTAAGACCCAAAACCAGAAAGCCATCGGAGCAGTTTCAGAAAAAGGGATTTACGATGCTGATATCGTGGTTAGTAATATGGATATTTACCCTACTTATAAAAAACTATTACCTAATGAAAAACAACCCAAAAAGGTTTTACAGCAAGAACGCTCCAGTTCTGCTTTGATTTTTTATTGGGGAATCACCAAACAGTTTCCGCAGCTAGATTTACACAATATACTGTTCAGCAATAATTACCAAGAGGAGTTTGATCATATTTTTAATAAGAAAGAACTTAATAACGACCCTACTGTATATATCAACATTACAAGTAAAGAAGAAAAAAATGATGCTCCTGAAGGGGCAGAAAATTGGTTTGTAATGATCAATGCCCCGGGCAATTATGGGCAATCTTGGACCAGTTTAAAAGAAAAAGCACGGTCACATATTATTGATAAAATTAACAAATGTCTAAAGACCGATATTGAAAAGTATATAACAACCGAGTTCGTACTTGATCCTGTTGGCATTGAAGCTGCAACCAGCTCCTATAGAGGATCACTTTACGGAGCAGCTAGTAATTCAAAGTTTGCTGCATTTTTAAGACACCCAAACTTTAGTAGAAAAATTGACAACCTATTTTTCTGTGGAGGCTCGGTGCATCCTGGCGGTGGCATACCCCTTTGCTTGTTGTCTGCCAAAATTGTTGGTGACCTAATTCCGAATACATAATATGGCAAATCAGAAATTAACAGCAAACACGATTGGCATTTTAGTACTTTGGCTATTCCATATTTCAGGAATTCTTGGTATTTACTATGGTGATCAAGAATGGTTCATTTCCAAATCATCGGTCACCTTGACCATTAGCCTTCTCATTTTCTTTTTTTTATTTCCACTAAATGAAAAAAAACACTATCTCCTTTTTTTCTTATTTGCTACCATAGGTATGCTGGCCGAATGGTTGGGCGTTCATTATGGCCTTTTTTTTGGGGATTATGCCTACGGCGAAAACTTAGGGCCCAATTTGGATGGCGTACCCTACCTCATAGGTGCTTTTTGGGCATTGTTAACATTTGTGACGGCTGAAATTGCCAAATTATTTTTAGCAAAAAAATGGCAAGTTATTTTGTTGGCAGCAAGTTTGATGGTTTTCTTGGATTTTCTGATGGAAAAAAACGCGCCATTCTTTGATTTTTGGACCTTCGAAGGAACTGTACCCGTCAACAATTATATCTCATGGTTTGTTCTAGGGGTACTATTGCAAGTGATTTTGGCGAGTTTTAAAGTAAGTGGCAACAAGCCTATTGCCATCAATTTATATTCGGTTCAACTTGTATTTTTTGCTGTATTCTATTTGTTCGGATTAAACTAAATGTTGTTTAATGGGTCTTTATCGTTCCAGGTTCCGAACGATTGATAAGGCTGAAATCTAGAGAACAACTCTTCATTGTACCAATTCAGTTCTCGTGTTTTTTTAATGGCATCCACGTGGTTTTTAGTTTGGTAGGCAAATTGGTCCAACGAGGTTTGGTTTTTCCATAAACTAAAGGTGGCCATTTGCCTAAAAGGTACTTCACCTATACCCATTGTCAATACCAGTCCCTTATTGTTCCAAATGGATTTTTGTGAGTGTGGTACAAACTTCCAGAAACGCCAAAGCATACTTGTTTTAATAGTAGCTCGGGTAATGACGACGATGGTGTTGATTTTTGTATCAAGATCATCGTTTTTAATAAAAGGATTTGCCCCTGACCATTCACCACGGCTAATCATATTTTTTAAAAATAGTCCATAGTGCTCCCTGGCTTTACTTTTATACAATGTCATTAATTTAGATTGAGCAAAAAATGCATCGGCATGTGCCTGTGATTCCCAAGTTTGAAGAAGCCCGTAGGTAGACCAATCGGGTTTTGGGCTAAATCCTGCCTGCCCAGTACCCAGCAACTTGTAAAACATTTGGCCTTCCAACTTTTTAAGGTAAAAGTGCGCAAAGAGCATCATACAAAATGCCCAAAACTTTTTTGGAACTCCTTTGTATTTGAAAAACACCAATGTAGTTACTTGTTTGCTCTGCACTCAATTAAACTTTTGGTTATGGCATGAAAGCGAAGGTGCTTTAACCTAGTCGCCTTGTCATGCCTTTTGACAGAAAACATCAATCTTTGAGCAACTCATCAATCGTGTGGTGCACTTTATCATTGTTCCAATTGGCAACACCATCTTTTTCAATCACTATATACCCCTCTTTGTCTATAAGAAAGGAATATGGTGGTTCTGGTATTTCAAAAGGGGCCTTATTTCCGATTATCAAATAGGTAACAGGAAAATCAAACTCTTTTTTGGCCATAAAGGTTTCAACAGGTTCCCGATTTTCATTGGTGATAATGTAGAACGCCACCTCGTCTTTGTACTTATCGTAAAGTGCTTGGATACTTTTAAGTTCAGCTTCTGAAGGCAATCGCCAAGATGCCCAAAAATTTATGAAAATTACTTTTCCTTTAGACTTCTCGAAATTGAAAAAGTTCCATTCGGCATCCTTAAGGGTCCAATCATAGTCTGTTATCTGTTTTCTATTGGAAGCTTCAATGTTATTCGGCGAAAAAGAAAATATTCTATTTAATAAAATTTTGCCATAGTGGCCCATGGGGGTAACAAAAAAAGAAAGCACGAACAGCATCAGCAAAATGTTTAATACCGTCTTTTTCTTTACCGTCATTTTCTGTTCTTGTAAAATCAAAAGGCCCCTTTTTCAGGAGCCTTTTCAATCGTTTAATTTACCCTTAGGCGTTTTCTTTTTTAATCACATTAAGTGCTGAGCCTTCTTTAAACCATGCAATTTGTGATGCGTTATATGTATGGTTTACTTTAATGATCTCTTTACTACCATCTTTGTGCACCACCTCAAGGGTCAATTGCTTGTCTGGTGCAAATTCAGCAATATCCAAAAAGTTAAAGGTATCATCTTCTTGAATCAAGTCATAATCGTTTTCATTGGCAAAAGTCAGACCCAACATTCCTTGTTTTTTAAGGTTGGTTTCATGAATTCTTGCGAACGATTTGACCAATACCGCTGCAACGCCCAAATGACGTGGCTGCATGGCCGCATGTTCTCTTGAAGAACCTTCACCGTAATTATGGTCACCAACTACGATTGACCTAATGCCAGCAGCTTTATAGGCTCGCTGGGTATCGGGTACAGCTCCATATTCACCTGTCAATTGGTTTTTTACAAAATTGGTTTGTTTGTTAAATGCATTTACGGCGCCAATCAAGGTGTTATTTGCTATGTTATCTAAATGACCTCGATAACGTAACCATGGTCCAGCCATAGAAATGTGGTCTGTTGTACATTTTCCAAAAGCTTTAATCAATAATTTGACTCCTTGAAGTTCGCTTGGCTTAATTGGCACAAAAGGATCCAATAGTTGCAATCTTTCTGATGTGGGCGAAACCCTTACCTGTACACCACTGCCATCGGCCATTGGGGCAACATAACCTGCATCTTCGACCGCAAAACCCTCTGGCGGCAATTCATACCCCCTTGGTTCATCAAGCATGACCTCTTGGCCGTCTTCATTGATTAATTTATCTGTAATCGGATTAAAATCCAATCTACCTGCAATTGCGATGGCCGTCACCAATTCGGGCGATCCCACAAATGCCAAAGTGTTAGGGTTTCCATCGGCCCGTTTGGCAAAGTTTCTGTTGAATGAGTGAACAATTGTATTGCGGGGCCCTTTGGCCGCTTTATCACCGTAGCGATCCCACATACCAATACATGGGCCGCAAGCGTTCGCAAAAACAGTAGCGCCAATATTATTGAAAGTATCTATAAATCCATCTCGTTCAATCGTAAAACGTACCTGTTCGGAACCAGGTGTAATGGTAAATTTTGATTTTGTTTTTAGGTTTTTATCACTTACCTGTTTCGCCAATGAAGCTGCTCTTGAAATATCTTCATAAGATGAATTGGTACACGATCCTATTAAACCTACCTCAACATTCAAGGGCCAATCATTTGCTTTGGCTGCTTCACCCATTTTCGAAATGGGCGTGGATAAATCAGGGGTAAAAGGACCATTCAAATGGGGCTCCAAAGTATCGAGATTGATTTCAATCAATTCATCAAAATATTTTTCAGGGTTGGCATACACTTCGGGATCTGCCGTAAGGTGTTCTTTTACCGCATTGGCCGCATCTGCAACCTCTGCCCTATCTGTTGAGCGTAGATAGCGATCCATGGAAGCATCATAACCAAAGGTAGAGGTTGTTGCTCCCACTTCGGCACCCATATTACAAATAGTTCCTTTTCCTGTACATGACATAGAGGTGGCACCTTCTCCGAAATACTCGATGATTGCTCCTGTACCTCCTTTGACCGTAAGAATGTCGGCAACTTTTAGAATGACATCCTTAGGTGCCGTCCATCCTGATAATTTACCCGTTAGTTTTATACCTATCAATTTGGGGAATTTTAGTTCCCAAGCCATACCTGCCATAACATCTACGGCATCTGCCCCTCCTACTCCTATGGCAACCATTCCCAAACCACCGGCATTTACGGTGTGTGAATCTGTACCGATCATCATTCCTCCAGGGAAAGCATAATTTTCAAGTACTACCTGATGAATAATGCCTGCCCCAGGTTTCCAAAATCCAATGCCGTATTTGTTGGATACGGATTCAAGGAAATCAAAAACCTCATTACTGGTTTCATTCGCCCTTTTTAAATCGGCCGCAGCACCAACTTTTGCCTGTATCAAGTGGTCGCAGTGAACCGTTGTGGGCACAGCCACCTTTGGCTTACCGGCATGCATAAACTGCAATAGGGCCATTTGAGCTGTAGCATCTTGACACGCTACTCTATCTGGTGCAAAGTCCACATAGTCCTTCCCTCTTTTGAAAATTTTGGTCGGGTTGCCTTCCCATAAATGGGAATACAAAATCTTTTCAGACAAGGTTAGTGGTTTGCCTACCAATTTTCTCGCTATATCTACCCTTTCACCCATGGTAGCATAGACTTTTTTAATCATGTCTATATCAAAAGCCATATTGCTGAATTTATATTCGTTTGAATTTCCGTAAAAATAAGAAAATCGAAAGTAAATGTTAAGATAGTGGAAGCCGAAAAATCAATTTAAATGATTTTATTTTAAGAGCTCAGTTATTATGTCATCTTCAGAGATACCTTCAGCTTCCGCTTTGTAGTTTTTAAGAATTCTGTGTCTTAGGATACCGTGGGCTATTGCTTTTACATTTTCAATGTCTGGCGAGTATTTTCCATTGATCAAGGCATGTGCTTTGGCGCCCAAAATTAAGTTTTGAGAAGCTCTAGGTCCTGCTCCCCAATCTATATAATTTTTTACATAGTCTGAAGCCCCTTCTAGATTAGGTCTTGTTTTATTAACCAAACGAACGGTATAATCAATGACGTTATCAGGTACAGGAACCTTACGAACCAAATTCTGAACATCATTGATCCCGTCGGCACTGAATAAAGTATTTAAAATAATGGAATGGTCCGATGTTGTGGTTTTAACAATATTGATTTCTTCTTCAATGGAAGGATAGGTCAAATTTATTGCGAACATAAAGCGATCCAATTGTGCTTCAGGTAAGGGATAGGTACCCTCTTGTTCTATGGGGTTTTGAGTAGCCAACACAAAATAGGGCCTTTCCAATTTATGTTGTTGACCAGCAATTGTGACCGATCGTTCTTGCATGGCCTCCAGTAAGGCCGCTTGTGTTTTTGGGGGTGTTCTATTGATTTCATCGGCCAAAATGATATTGGCGAATATTGGTCCCTTAATGAATTTAAAGTTTCGGTTTTGATCCAATACCTCACTGCCCAATATATCACTAGGCATTAAATCTGGAGTAAACTGGATACGTTTAAAATCCAGACCAAGGGTTTGCGCAATGGTGTTTACCATAAGCGTTTTTGCAAGTCCTGGTACGCCTATCAACAATGAATGTCCACCACAATATATGGATAGTAATATTTGGTCAACCACTTCTTCTTGACCAACAATTACCTTTGAAATTTCTTTTTTTAGCGCTATATGTTTTTCAACAAGCTCTTTTACCGCGGCTACATCTGACATGTATTTAGTTCTTTACCCAATTATTTGCAAAATCGCAGTCTTTGTTTTCTCTATCTACTTGTATGTAAACATCTTCAATTTTCTCGTCCATCCACTTTTTGACTGCCTTATATTGCTTTTCGCGCAAGGCTAATTCTTGAATTTTCAAATAGTCACGGGCAAAATCGGCTTCATGTTCATCGTACCTATTGGTAATCTGCATAATTTTGAATTTAGGCGGTCCGCCTCTTGGATCATCTTCTCGTAAAGGTCGTGATATTTCACCGTCCTTTAAGTTACGTACTTGATTATAGAGCGAAGGGTCCATTTTTGTAAGTTCAAATTTAGAGTCAAAATTTACCGGATTCCGTAACAAGCCACCATCAAATTTGGTTTCTTTTTCATCAGAAAAATTAAGCGCTGCCTCAGCAAAGGTGTACTTGCCATCCATTACTTGTTGGCGAATGGTATCCAACTCTGTAGCGGCTGCTTGCATGGCACTGTCCGAAATCTCTGGTATCAACAAAATATGGCGAAGGTCTACCTCTTGCCCTCTAATTTTTTCAACTTTTATGATGTGGTAGCCAAAAGTGGTTTCAAAAGGGTCTGAAATTTCACCCTCTCTAAGACTAAAGGCAACATCTTTAAACTCTTTTACAAAAGGTGTTTGCCTTGTCATACTATAAAAACCACCTTTTGATTTAGACCCTGGATCCTGTGAATAAAGAATGGCCTTTACATTAAAGCTGGCATCATTTTCCTCTACATCTTGTTTGATTGTTTTTAATCGATCAATTACTTTTTGCTTTTCTTCCTCTGAAGGTGCTGGTTGTTTGACTATTTGCGATATCTCGAGTTCTGCACCAAACACGGGTCTTTCATCTTCTGGAATGTGAAAGAAAAACTGCCGTACTTCTTCTGGGGTTACCTCAATCTTCTCCACTATTTTAGACTGCATTTTTTCAGAGAGCATGCGTAATTTATTTATCTCAAACAGTTCAGTTCTAAAACTTTCCAAATCTGGTTTTTTATAAAACTTTAGTACTTTCTCTATTGACCCCACTTGAGATACCAATTGCTGTATTTGTCTGTCACTGGTGCTGTTCACTTGATCATCAGACACCAAAAGGCTATCTTGTACCGCTTGGTGTGCATAAAGGCGGTCTTCCATTAATTTTCCCAGTAATTGACAATGTGTGATATCTTCTGTTGAGGCACCTTGACTTCTTAAATCTATGAGGGTTTTCTCAATATCCGAGTCAAGTATCACATAATCACCGATAACAGCAGCAATACCGTCTAACTTTACGCGATTGCTTTTGGTCAATGTATCGGCCTTGACCGAGCTGTCATCGGCCATCATGTCATTATCCGTTTCTGTTTCTTGGGCCTGGCCAATGCCTAATAGACTCAAAAATAAGATTGTGAAAATTTTAGTTTTCATTAATATAGATTTCAAATTCGTTTTGTTTTATGGCTTCGTCGATAATGTCAATTTCAAGCTTTTGAATATATTTTTGGCGTCTTCGATTTAGTATTACCTGCTTGATATCGGGGGTTATATACGATAATGGTGCTATATCATTTATTTTGAGCACATTGTTCACTCGACCCAAATATACCCCTAATGAATCCTCCAATTCAAAAAATTGTGATTTCTTTAAGTAGCGATTCTCATTGGTTTGGTTTATCGCCGGTATTTCTGCCATTACCCTAGAAAAACTAACCCATATGGAATCATTAAAATGTATTTTTTTGAATTGCACAGCGATTGAGTCAAGATAGGCCTTATCATCTTCCCCAAAATTTTTCATTTTCTCGACCACAACATCTTTGTTCAAAAATTGCTTGGGGAGCACAACAAATCGCAACTGAACCAAATTTTCATTGAGCTTAAAATTTTCTTTCTGTTCGTCATAAAAACTGGTCAATTGTGATTCACTCACTGCAGTATCTTGTGATTGTTGTACCAAGGCTTCAATATAGGCACGTGTGTAAAGGTCTGTTTTATAATCACTGACCAAACGGTCGTATTCGGCCAATTTCTCTTCGGGCAAATTTATTATTGATTTGGACAATAATAGCTGGCGCGAAGCCCATTTATTTATATAATTGACAGTAAAGGCCGCGCTGTCTTGGGCAGACATATCGTCGGTGATAAATGGTACAATGTCATTTTTGTATAAATAGGATTCTCCGACCCTGGCAATGGGTTCCTCATCAACCGAATCTTTAAAATATGAAGTACAAGAATATACCAACAGCGCTACTACAACAATGATGTACCTCTCTACTATTTTCACAAAATATACTTTGCGCAAAAATAAGAATTAGTTAATGCCCTACAAGTTCAATCTTAAACGATTAACAGAATTTTATTAGAGCTTGTATTTCTATATTTTAGTACTTTGGACCAAATCATGCAACCGTGAAATAAACTACAGAAATAACTGTAAATCTAAATCGTGAGGCATTCATGCAAAAATTTGATAAAGCGGAGAACAGGAAACATTGAATGCGCGATTTGATCGGTCGTGAATACATGACGCAGCCGCCAGGTCAAAAGGGATTGCAAATGAAGTTGACCCTTAAAATGCATAAATGAACAATGACTATGGTCGATACCATTCTTAAAAACAATTTACCACATGGATTAAATGTGCGATATGATACCAATGCAGTGTGCAATATTCAATGAAATTCTTTTACGCAATTTGATGGAAAAACCCGCTGGATTGCAGAAAGTGAATTTCATTTTGATAATTTTGACATGAAATTATTTGCTTTTCTTATGCCAGGAATGTTTAAAAGGCAATCCAAGAAATATGGCTAAGATTTTAAGAATTTTACAGAAAATGGTATTTCAGTACTTGACTAATTAAATGATATGGAACAACTATTGGACAGAAAAATCAAACTTATCTGGGATTTTAAGGGACCCATGGCAGCCAAAACGGCCGAACACTATGACAAACATCTTCAAGAATATATTGAAAATGAAGAATTAAAATATGACATTACTGGGCATAAGCACCTTAGCGACATGCACAGTATCAGTTTTTTGGTCGTAGCCGAATTTGAGATGATCCAAGCGCGCGATGACCTAAAGCCACATAGAGGAGAAATATATATTGATTAATACGACCCACAAAATGGCAGTTCTTCATAAAATATGCTTTATTTCCTTATTTTTTTTATTGGGTGCTTGTGCGTCCATATCCAATGACGCCATTTTAGAAAATGCCTTATCGTCAACCGATAAGCGCATCAAAAAGGTAATGGACAATATCGGACAATATGAAATTCAAATACGGTATACCCAAATTGACCGTGTAAATGATAGCATTATTTTTACGGACCACGATTTTCAGGTGAACCCACAAAATTATTTTTATCCTGCGAGCACCGTCAAGTTTCCCACAGCGGTTGCCACATTGGAGAAATTGAATGGGATGGATTCCATTGACCGCAATTTTAAATTCTATATTGAAGGTGATTCTGTTGAAACTACCTTTGCACACAATATCACCGAAATTTTTGCCATAAGTGGAAATGAAGCCAATAATAGGCTTATCGAATTTTTAGGACAAGACGATTTAAATGAAAGAATGAAGCGACGTGGTGTGGGCCCCATTCGTATATCACATCGACTCTCTACCATAAATGCAGACGAAGTAAGCACAAAACCTTTGGTAATTTATTATAATGATACCATGGTCACCACAACAAAAACCATCATCAATTCAGCACCAAAACCCCTGTCACTAAAAAACATTAAAAAAGGAGATGGGTACTATGCAGAAGATTCGCTTTATATGAAACCATTCGATTTTAGTTTAAAAAATTATTTTCCGATTGAAGCGCAATCAAGACTATTAAAACGTATCATTTTTCCGAAGGCTTTTCCAATTGAAGAGCAATTTGATTTGACCAGTGCACAGCATCAATTTTTACTAGACGCCATGCAAGCCCTGCCCAAATCGGCAGGGTACGATACAGAGGAGTATTATGACAGTTATGGCAAATTTTTCATGTTCGGCGACTGGCATGAGCCCATACCCGAAAATGTCAAAATATATAATAAAGTGGGCTATGCATACGGAAGCTTAACCGATTGCGCATATATTAAAGACACTCAAAACAATATAGATTTCATGCTCATAGCCACTATTTTGGTCAATAAAGATGGTATTTTCAATGATGACCAATATGAATATGATGATATTGGCATTCCTTTTTTGGCGCAACTAGGTCGTGAGATCTATGCTTTAGAGCTGAAAAGACAACGTTAGTTATCCGATTTAAACAATAAAAATATAGTATTTGTAGTTTTTATCTTACAAATTTTGTAATGATGGAAGCTTTAAAGTGTGTTTTATACGTAAGTAAGGCCAAAATGGTCTTTAGTCAAACTGATCTTGATAGACTCGCGGAAGTTTCCACCAAAAACAATGAAGAGCTCGATATAACAGGTTACCTTTTTTACGAAAAAAACTACTTTTTACAATACATGGAGGGTCCACCAAAAAGTATAAATAACATGATTCATAAAATTGCCCTCGACGATCGCCATGAGCTAATTTGTATCATAGAAGACGAGGACCTTCAAATAAGGAGATTCCCAAACTGGGGTATGAAAAATATTGGTGAACTCATGCTAAAAAACAGTGCCATAGAAACCACTATTATTCAAACGATGTCATTGTTTGGCGAAAATCAATTGAAGTTATCACAAAGCACCCAAACTGAATTGTTTAAACTAATGGATTACCTATCACATTCGGTTTAAAATCATTCCTTTGAAAGAGAATTAGATTCAAATTAAACCAACTCTAAACTGGAGTCATTAGATAATAGTATTTTATCAAAATCAACGCCATCAATAGGCACAATAATTTCTTTTTCGGCATCCCATTCAATACGTCGCCCCAATTTCCAAGACAGTCCGGTCATATGTGCTGTTATAGCCTCTTCAAAGCCTTCTTTTATGCCACAACTAACAGAACCGCCATTTTTAATCACACTTAGCCATTCGCGTAAATGTAGATACGTAGAATCTACTTTGACCCCATCGATATAGGTCCACATCAAGCCTTTATCTGCAAAATATTGCGAAGTGGCCGATGAAATAGCATCGGGCACATTACTGGCAGGGTTATATTGAAAAATAGGAACCCTAGGGTTCATTTTACCTTCTTCTATTGATTGTGCATACCGCGTTGACCAAGCATCTGGCCAAACAGTTAGTTTATTGCCCAGTTCCATGGTCGCGTCATGGCCCATCAAAATAGTGGGTCTTCCAAACCCATTGCCCAATGTGGCACTGTAACAAAAAGTCATGCCTTTTTCTTTACCCTCAATTTGACTGCTGCCCTTACTAAAATCAGGAAATTCCATATTGGCTTGTAACACATCTGGCACATTTCGACCGTCATTGTGGGCGTATACCCCTCCTGAAGCCATAATAGATTGAGGTATGCCCATATTGAGTACGCAGTTTAAACGGTCATAGTCATGTGTAAGCAAATCGCCCGATAGTCCAGAGCCATAGGCCCACCATTTACGCCATCTAAAAAAGTGGTTTTTATTGAACGGTACTTTAGGGGCAGAACCCAAAAACATATCCCAGTCTATAGTATTCTCATTGGCTTTTTCATGAATATCGTAGTTCCATGCACCATTGTCGTCATTTCTGTTGGTGTTGGTTTGAATTAAAGAAACATGACCCAATGTCCCTTTTTCCACCACATCTTGGGCGGTCTTAAAACTTAAAGTTTGACGGTGCTGGTGACCAACTACAAACACCCCTTTTGAATTTTGCGCTGCCTCACGAAGTCGATACGTCTCCTCGATGTTATGTGTCATTGGTTTTTCAACATAAACACTAATGTTGTTGTTTAACGCATCAATGGCCATGGGTGCGTGCCAATGGTCTGGTGTGGCGATTATGATGGCATCAATATCACCACTATAGATCATTTCTTGATGGGTCTTGTATCGCTTAATTTTATTGTCATCGGTAGCAAAAGAATTTAGGGCTTTCTCGGCCCGCATATCAAAAATATCACAAACGCCCACTAGGTTTACATTCAATTTGCCTTGGCTCATATAATCCTTTAAGGCGCTATGGCCAGGGATTTCTATTGCGGCAAGTCTCATTTCTTCCATCCACTCTTTGGTTGCAAACCCAAGTGATCTGCATAATTGTTCACCCCTTATTCCAAACCCTACGATACCCACGCGAACAGGGCTGCCCGAAATTTCCGCCATGGTTTTGGGTAAAGAAGGTCTAATGTTCAATTGCTCCAATATTTCAGTACGCTCTTTATTAGAACCAATGGTATTGACTGCTCCAGCCCACCAAACTGCACCCAATATGGGTAATCCACCCAAGCCTTTTAGTAAATCTCTACGTTTCATTTTCATACCTTTTCAATTTTAGGGGTCTTCTTTTTTTTCATAAAATAGGCCAAGCCAAATATTTTCCCGGTCGGATATAAGTATAATATCACACAGGCCATGAGTTCAATCAAGTTTTTATTGACAAACCAATAATTGCCTTCAACGTTCAATTGTTGCAAACCTGGAAAAGGAGGATGAGCCAGATAATACATGGCCAAAAGTACAATGGCCGCCAAAGCACCTTTTTTTTCGAAGATTCCTAATATCAGTGTGATTCCTGCAAAAAGCAACGCCAGGGCATTGAAGGTATCCACCCAACCTATGATTTCATTGTTTGCCAAAAGGCTAAAAACCGACTTCAATGGACCTTGGGCAGTGGCCAAATAACCAAAGGCCGTCCATTCTGGATTATAAATTTTCACAACACCTTCATAAAGAAAATGCCAACCTATCAAAATTCGCAACACCACCAAACTGTTTTGAAGTGCCACATTTGATTTTGCGTTTGCCATAGCTAATTGTTTAAACTTGTTGACAAAGCTAAAGTCTCAAAATGAAATGGTTAATGACAATTATCAGGTAATTACTTTTCAACATTTCACTGAAGAGCAAAAAAAAGCACCAGGTTATGGTGCTTTTCTTAAACTTAAAATTATGTATTTAAGGCATAACTACATCTTCGATGATGTGAATTACACCATTTGAAGCCATAACATCAGTTTTTGCTATTTTACTATAGTTTCCGTTTGAATCTATTAGAAAAATACCGCCATCTTTGCTCACAGCAGTTAAAGTTGCACCATTCAAGGTGGTTAATTCTGCTTTTCCGTTACCACTTTTAAGAGCGGCAGCAACATCGGCAGCACCTATTTTTCCAGCGACAACGTGGTAGGTTAAAATAGCAGACAACTGCTCTTTGTTCGCTGGCTCCAACAATGATGATAAAGTAGCGGCATCAATCTTGGCAAAACCAGCATTTACTGGGGCAAAGACGGTAAAGGGTCCGTCACCTTGTAATGCACCTACCAAATCGGCCGCTTTAAGTGCTGTAACCAAAGTTGAAAAATCGTCAACCGAAACTGCGATATCAACAATGTCGTTCGCTTTTTGGGCTGTTGTGGTCTGGGCAGTAAATAATACAGCTACTGCAGATAAAATAAAGAGTACTTTTTTCATGTTTTTAATTTTTAAGATTTTAATAGAATAATTAGTTTTCTACTTTTAATTACACAGCGATTAAACGGTTGGATGAGCAGGCTATCATTTTATCATATCTTTAACACACCGTATGAAACACCATTTAAAAGACAAAGAGTTTATACAAAGATTGACCAATGATGACCAGCGTGCACTCTACCAGTTGTACGACAAGTATTCTGGAGCATTGTTCGGGGTTATTTTGAGAATGTGTCGCAACCAAGAACTGGCCGAAGATTTACTACAAGAAACCTTTATTAAAATTTGGCAAAAAATAGACGCTTATGATGACACCAAGGGAAGCTTTTACACTTGGGCATACCGAATAGCCAAGAATATTACTTTAAATTCTTTGAGAAAACCCGATTTGCTCATCCAAACCGATGATTTAAGTGTATATAAGGATAAAGAAGAAACTTCAGTAGAAGTAGATTTCAGTGAATTGAACGGAGCGGTCCGCAAATTGGAACCTCACCACCAAGAGGCCATAGCTTTGGTTTATTTTAGAGGATTAACCCACCGCGAAGCCTATGAAGAAATGGGAGTGCCTTTGGGTACTTTTAAATCGTACATAAGGCAGGCTTTGCTGCTTTTGCGTGAAAGCTATGGTCAAGAGCTGACAATCATTGTACTACTAATTGAAATTTTTGGATGATGGACAAGAAGAAAATTTTGGAAGAGGGACTGTTAGAAAAATATCTGTTGGACGAACTTACAGCAGAAGAAAGCAATTTGGTTGAGACATTTTTAAAGAATGACTTTGAGTTAAAAAGACAATTTGAGGCATTGGAAACTGATTTTGAACGAATGGCTTTTGAAAATGCCATAGCCCCACCAAAAACAGTTAAATCAAAGCTGCAAAAAAAGCTTGGCAGGGGCACAAAACCTTGGTTTCGTCAAAGTGCATTTTTGGTTGCGGCCAGTCTAGCAATCATTTTTTTGCTGAGCACTTTTGCACTTCTACTGCAACAGCGGGAAGCCATTCAAAATTTAAGAACACTTCAAAATCAAACGGTCGATTTACAGGAACGTTTGAATGTTTTGGAAAACAATTATGTATTAACGAACAATCAACTGCAAAGCATCAATGGCCCTCAAACAATTCCGTTGGTTCTATATGGTAATAAACTGGCACCAAACTCAAGGGCGGTGGCCTATGTTGACCACAAAAAGAAAATGGTCATGGTCAATCCGCAAGGGCTACCTAAATTGCCCGAAGATAAGACGTACCAGATGTGGGGCGATGTGGATGGAGAAATGATCAATATGGGGCTTCTAAAACCAGACGAAGATTTGGTATCATTGAAATATATTGATAGGGCTTCTTCTTTGAACATTACCATTGAGCCGGCAGGGGGCAACGATCACCCAACTGTAGAACAACTTATGGCCTATGTTTCGTTTTAAACGGGCTCGCCGTACAAATCAAAATCTGAAGCTTCGATTATTTTGATATTAGTAAAATCACCAATCTTTACATAGTGTTTAGTGGCATCTATCAACACTTCATTGTCCACATCGGGGGAATCAAATTCGGTTCGGCCCACAAAATGATTACCTTCTTTACGGTCAATGATGCACTTAAAGGTTTTTCCAATCTTAGCTTGGTTTAATTCCCACGAAATCTGGGACTGAATCTCCATAATTTCATTGGCACGTTGCTGTTTTACCTCTTCCGGAACATCATCTTCCAAATTGTAGGCGTGTGTATTCTCTTCATGACTATAGGTAAAGCAACCCAATCGTTCAAAACGCATGGTGGTTACCCAATTTTTCAAGGTTTCAAAGTCTTCTTCGGTTTCTCCAGGATATCCAACAATCAAAGTGGTGCGAATGGCCATATTTGGTACTGCTGCCCTGAAATCTTCCAATAAACGGGTCGTCTTTGCTTGTGTGGTTCCCCTACGCATACTTTTTAGTATACTATCTGAAATATGCTGCAAGGGTATATCTATATAATTGCAGATTTTAGGTTCGGCATTCATGATCTCCAAAACATCCATTGGAAAACCCGTTGGAAAGGCATAATGCAATCGAATCCATTCAATACCTTCTACCTTAACCAATGCCCGTAGCAGCTCGGCCAAGTTTCTTTTTTTATAAAGGTCTAGTCCGTAATAAGTTAAATCTTGGGCAATTAAAATTAGCTCTTTGACCCCTTTGGCAGCCAGTTTTTCGGATTCTGTGACCAAGGCTTCTACAGGCTTGCTCTTGTGTTTGCCCCGCATAATGGGAATGGCGCAAAAGGAACATGGTCTATCACAACCTTCGGCAATTTTTAAATAGGCATAGTTTTTAGGTGTGGTCGTTAATCGTTCCCCTATAAGTTCATGCTTATAATCTGCCCCAAGTGCTTTTAATAAATTAGGTAGGTCGCTTGTTCCAAAATATTCATCTACATTGGGAATTTCTTTTTCAAGGTCTGGTTTATAACGTTCACTCAAACACCCTGTCACAAAGACCTTATCCACCTCACCAGCTTCCTTTTTTTGCACAAAATCCAAAATGGTATTTACACTCTCTTCTTTTGCATTGGCAATAAATCCGCAGGTGTTGATAACAACAACATTGCCTTCTTCTTCATGTACCACTTCTTTATTGTTGGCCCTTAGCTGTCCCATCAATACCTCAGAATCATAAACATTCTTGCTGCAGCCCAAGGTGACAACATTTATAGTATTCTTTTTAAGTGATTTTGTGCGCATGCTTCTTAAAATGGTCTGCAAAAATACAATTTGCAACTGCAACACATCGATAACTTAGCATAATTTTCGCTTTTGAGCGTTTAATTATCATATGGATTCGGTGTCTTAGTTTAAATTGAACACCATGAAAATCAATAATCTAACTTTAATAACTGTAAGTTTTTGGTACTTTGCATGTACCTCATCAACTGAACCTATTGATGTAAACGACGATGATAATCCCGAAAATACCAGCACTTCGTTCTATTTTCCTCCAATTCAGTCTTCCGAATGGGAAACCATTTCGCCGGCCGAATTAACATGGAACACAGCCAACGAAGAAGCCTTGTTCAATTTTTTAGAAACCAATCAAACCAAGGCCTTTATCATTTTAAAGGATGGGAAAATTGCGGTAGAGTGGTATTTTGGCGATCATGATCAGAACACCACTTGGTATTGGGCATCTGCAGGGAAAACACTAACCGCCTTTACGGTTGGTTTGGCGGAAGAAGACGGCCTTTTGAATATTAATGATACAAGTTCATTGTATTTGGGAGAAGGATGGACCTCTTTAGCGACTGAAAAAGAAAATCTTATCACTCTTAAGCACCAATTGACCATGACTACAGGCTTGGATGACCAAGAATTTGACTGTGTTACCTCAGATTGTTTGCATTACATTGCCGATGCAGGAGCACGCTGGGCATATCACAACGGGCCTTATACGCTTTTACAACAGGTTGTGGCCAATGCCTCTAGTACTAATTGGTCCAGTTACTTCAATGATAAATTGCGAAATCGAATTGGTATGGATGGTTTTTGGTTCAGCACCAATAATTTGAACAATGTATATTTTAGCACAGCCCGAAGTATGGCCCGTTTTGGACTGCTCAACTTAAACAATGGCAAATGGGGCGATGATACCATTTTAACTTCAGCCGCGTACATAAGTGGTATGAAAAATACATCGCAGGATCTCAACAAATCGTACGGATATTTATGGTGGTTAAATGGAAAGGACAGTTTTAGAGCTCCGGCGAGTCAAATAGTGTTCAATGGGCCCTTAATTACCAATGCCCCAAACGACCTCTATGCCGGATTGGGCAAAAATGACCAGAAACTTTACATTGTGCCCAGCAGAGGAATGGTCATCATACGCATGGGAGAGGATACAGGAGATGCTTTATTAGGACCCTCAAGTTTTGATAACTCCTTATGGGAAAAAATTAATGATTTCATTAATTAACATAGTCTTCAGGCATCCTTCTAGCTTGGGTCAAGGCTTCAAAACCACTGGACAATTCATAAAGTGTTGCCTCTTGAAACTGCTTGCCGATAAATGTAATACCAATTGGCTCCCCACTTCGTTTATAGCCCATAGGAACGGTCAAAGCAGGATACTCGGCGACTGCCGCAACACCGGCATCATAATTATTAATGGACAGAACTGCATCTAATCGGTGTCTTTGCATGGGCGTATCAAAGTAGTTTCTTCCTGTTGATTTTAATCGCTTTTTAATTTGCTTTAGCTCTTCGGCACTTGTGGAATCAGACAAAACTCCAGAAAAGCGAGCCTGCCCATATGGGATTCTAACCAGAGAATCTTGCCGATTAAATGCGACGAGGTCTTTAACGCTTTCAACTTTAATGGCGTCTTTATTTTTGACTTGGGTACTCAAATATTTTGGCAAATCATTTCGCATATCCAAATTCAAAATAGAAAGAAAGCCTTCAAATGTTACTTTTGGAGGTTCGAACTCAATGATGGTAGCACCTGCGGCTTTTATTTTTGTTATAGTGGCCTTATAAATGGAATCGCTATCCATATATTTCTTAAAGGCGCCTAAACGCCTGCCTTTCAATGAGGTATTCTCTAAATCGTTCAAGTTTATGGCCTTCACATTCTGAATTGACCGTGAATCTTGTTCATCAAAACCTACCATGGCATCGAGTATGATAGCATTATCAATTACATTTTTTGTCATTGGCCCTGGCGTATCGAGTGTACTGGAAATGGGCACAATACCCGTTCTGCTTAACAGGCCTATGGTAGGCTTCATTCCAACAATTGAATTTTGGCTTGATGGAGATAAAATGGACCCAGAGGTTTCAGTGCCCACAGCACCAATGGCATAATTGGCCGCTATTGATGTTCCACTACCCGCACTTGAACCACCTGTATCAAACACACGTCGACCATAGGGGTTAAGAGTTTGTCCACCTACTGCACTTTGGCCATTTGGGCAACCATCACATAAATAATTGGCCCATTCACTTAAGTTGACTTTGCCTAAAATAAGTGCCCCTTTTTCCTTTAATCTTTTCACAATAAACGCATCGTCCGTATGGTTATCGATTAGGGCAATGGACCCTGCCGTAGTCTTCATTTCCTTTGTTCCGATATTATCTTTAAGTAGTATGGGCATACCATAAATGGAATGGTGCCCCTCAGCCGTAGCGTCCAATTTTTGCGCTTCTTCCAGAACTTTTGGGTTTAAGGCAAGTACCGTGTTCAAGGTTTTTTGATTGGGAAGTTCATACTTATAAATGCGATGTAAAAAAAACAGCACCAAATCTTCATAGCTAAATTTCCTGTTTTTTATATGCCTTTGAATGGTTGGTATATCTTGTTCCAAGACCAAGGGCTTCATGGTTTCATAAGATTCTTTGGTAAACTTTGAAACTTCGGCATAAAGGGGCACGAACACTTCATTTTTATCTAAAACTTTGCTCTGAATGAATTTATAGCGCAAACGGATTTTTTCATTATCTGCATTTGCGGCCACTTCACTAGAATCGTTATAAGGCGTCCATAATTCAACTACTGGATCTTCCTTTGCCTTTGATGCTTCTTTACACGAGTGAAGTACAATAAAGGATACTAAGATTACTAAGGTGATTAGTTTGAAGCTGTATGCGGATTTCGCCATTACTTAGAAGTTGGAGGTTTGAGCGATTAAAGATAAAAATTAACCTATAGCCCTTTTATCACCAACTAATCTTTTTGAAGCATAGCACGCCAAGAATCGATATTTTTTTGGTTCATGCGTACAAATTCATCTTTCTCTTGTATGGCAGCCAATTTCAATGATTTTTCAGCAGATGAAATAGCCGATGTATAATCTCCTAATTGGGCCTCAAGCAAGCTTTTGACACGGTGAAAATAATAAGTGTCACCACCCTTTTCAAGTGCTGTGTTTACATAATCGAGTGCCTGTTTTACATCTAAACCCTGCTCTTGCAAATAACGACTAGCTTCATAAAAAGTCTGTGCCGTTGGGTTTTCTTTAATTTGCTTGTCAATTTCGGCCTTCATCTGTGCATTGGTATCCACACCAAACGGAATGGCGATCTTGGTACTGCCCCAAATGAGTTGCAGCTGAGCCTTACTATGTGTGATTGAATCAAAAGCAATCAAAAAATTTTCTTGGTGGTAAGGAATGGTCTCTGGTGTTATGGAGATTCTAAATAAATCTTCATCGGCATTGTAATTGTTTCGGCCATCCCCCCAATGGTCCGTATTCGTATGGAACACCACTTGCCAAACATCCTCTTGCGGAAATGCATATAAGGCATATGTCCCTTTTGGTAACTTATTTCCCAAAACATCCATTTGGGAATCAACCTTAATTTTTGTGCTTTCATTGGCCCCAACCCGCCATATACGGCCATAGGGGACCAAGGCACCAAAAATTTTGCGTCCTTTGGCCGAAGGTCTTGAATATT
>JABDND010000042.1 GCA_013001145.1 Croceitalea sp.
TGATCTAAAAACCAGACCAATTTGCCCGAGCTGGGTCGTACCAGAGCGGCTGGATATTGTTCAAAACCTTCAGATTTATCCAAAATTGATTTTACCTTCTCTGCCTTACTGGGGCCCGTGACCAAAAAAGCAACTTCTTTTGCATTATTGATCACTTTGCCCGTTAGGCTTATCCTTTGCTGTCCAGAATCGGGATGGGTTGCCACCACACAGAATTTCTCATCATGCCATAAATTAATTTCATGCGGAAAAATTGAAGCCGTATGCCCATCATCGCCCATACCCAAAATGATTAAATCAAATTGTGGTATGTCATCTATCAAATCAATGTTCATTTCAATTAAATTGGCGTATCGATATGCCTCGCGAAGTGGTTCCAATTCACCTAAAATTCTATGAATATTATCTTTTGACACTTTTATTTTCGAAAAAAGATGCTTTTGGGTCATCTTAAAATTGCTTTCATCATCACTGGGGGGTACACACCGCTCATCACCCCAATAAAAATGAACTTTTGACCAATCAATCGTTTTACCGTAAGATTCTGCCAAGACATCGAAGACAATTTTAGGGGTACTACCACCTGAGAGAGCCACGTGGAAATCAGATTTACCATCCACTAAATTGGCAAAATAGGCCGAAAACTGCTCAGCCACATCTTTCTTGTTTTCAAAAATTCTTTTTTCCATACTTAACTTATAACACAAAAACCGGGATCGTCGGTTAAATTGGGGCCGGGATTTCGCCAATATCCAATACCATCAATCAATTCATCAGAATTTTCTGGACCCCAAACACCAGCGGCATATCCGTACATATGTACATCTTTACCATTTTTCCAATAATTCAATATGGGGTCTACAAATTCCCAGGCTGCTTCCACCTCATCGGCACGTGCATAAAGGGTGGCATCTCCTTGCATGCAATCGAGCAATAATCGTTCGTAGGCTTCCATGACATGGGTCTGTGCCAAACTGGAGTAGTAAAAATCAAGATTTGCCCGCTCCACTTTAAAGCCTTGGCCCGGAACTTTTACCCCAAACTTTATTAAAATACCTTCATCGGGCTGTATTCTAATGATCAGTTTATTATCCTTATTGTTCATGCTCGAATCATGGAATATTTGATGGTGCGGCGTTTTAAAATGGATTACCACCTCGGTGACCTTGGTTGGCATACGTTTGGCCGTACGAACGTAAAAAGGAACATCTTTCCAGCGCCAGTTATCTACAAAAGATTTGATGGCTGCATACGTTTCGGTCATGGACTGTGGATGAACATCGTCTTCCTCCCTATATCCCTTTACCTTTTCACCTTTTATGGTCGAAGCCATGTATTGCCCACGAATAGTATTGTCATGTATGGTTTGTTCATTGCGCATGATCCGCAACGACTTTAATGCTTTCACTTTTTCATTTCTGATTCCTTCCGGTTCGTCACTAATAGGTGGCTCCATAACAATTAATGAAACTATTTGGAGCAGGTGGTTCTGGAACATATCGCGCAACGCACCCGATTTATCGTAGTATCCCCCGCGTTTTTCAACCCCAACACTTTCGGCATTGGTGATTTCAATATGATGGATATAATTACGGTTCCAAAGGGGTTCAAAAATACTGTTTGCAAATCGTGTGACCAATAAATTTTGAACAGTTTCCTTGCCTAAATAATGATCAATACGATATATCTGGGTTTCTTTAAAATAGCGCTGCAAACCTTCATTCAAATTTTTTGCCGACTCCAGGTCATACCCAAATGGTTTTTCAACAATCAACCGTTTCCAGCCTTCTTCCTCATTATTTAAACCCACCTCAGCCAAATTTTTTGCTATGGGTTCATACAAACTGGGCGGTGTGGACAGATAGAAGATATGGTTGCCTGCGGTATGAAATTTAGTGTCCAAATCAGCAATGCGCTTTTGTAGTCGCCCATAATGGCTGGTATAGTCCCCCCCTAGATCTTCATAAAAAAATTTTTTCGAAAATTTGTTGATATAATTGGGTTTTAGGTCTTCCAATTTATCTTTTAAATAATCGCTTTCAAGCACTACCTTCTTTCGGAATTCATTGTCCGTCATATCGCTTCTACTGGCCCCCAATACCACAAAATTGTCAGGTAGTTGTTTGGCCACATATAAATTGAAAAGGGCTGGAACCAATTTTCTGGCCGTAAGATCGCCCGAAGCCCCAAAAATGACCAAAATTTGGTTATCTGTTTTTTTCATGGATTGCAATGCCGATTATTTGAGCATGACGAATATAAGGTTTATTTTAGGTTCATATTAATGGATATTTGCCGATAGGCGATGTCAAAAAGCATAGAAAAAAAGATGGCAAAAACGTACGATTTTGGTTTGGTGGGCTTAGGGGTAATGGGTCGTAATTTCATTTTAAATGTAGCTGACAATGGATTCACGGCCTTTGGCAATGATTTGGATGAGGAGAAAGTGAATGCCTTAATTGACGAAGGTGGCGATACCGATAAAGTAAACGCCAGTACCGAGGCAGAAACTTTTGTGGCGTCGTTGAGCAAACCAAGAAAAATTATGCTTTTGGTACCTGCCGGAAAAATAGTTGATGCCGTCATTGATAACTTGACCCCACTTTTGGACAAAGGAGATATCATTATTGACGGAGGTAATTCTTTCTTTACCGATACCGACCGCCGTGAAGCCAAATTGAAAGAAAAAGGTATTCATTTTTTTGGAGCTGGAGTTTCCGGTGGTGCAAAAGGGGCACGCAAGGGTCCAAGTATTATGCCCGGTGGATCAAAGGAAGGTTATAAAGAGGTAAAGCCCATTTTTGAGGCTGTTGCCGCAAAGTACGAGGGCGAACCCTGTGTTACCTATTTAGGGCCAAAATCGGCGGGAAACTATGTGAAAATGGTACACAATGGCATTGAATATGGTTTAATGCAGCTCACCTCAGAAATTTATGATCTGCTTAAGAATGCTGGCGGCCTTAGCAATAAAGAGTTACACCAAAGTTTTGATTCATGGAACAAGGGACGTTTGCACTCTTTCTTAGTTGAAATAACGGCGGAAATTTTTGCGCAAAAAGACGATTTGACCGATGGGGATCTCATCGACATGATTTTAGACAAGGCCAAACAAAAAGGCACGGGCAAATGGACCTCTCAAAATGCCATGGATTTGGGTATTCCTGTTCCAACCATTGACATCGCCGTGAGCATGCGTGAAATATCGGCCCTAAAGGAAGAACGTATGAAGGCCGATGCACTTTATGAGCGTCCTAAACCAGAAGAGGTGATGAAACGTGCCCTGATTGAAAAATGCGAGCAAGCGCTGTATTTTGCCTTTATAATGACCTATGCTCAAGGCATGCACCAACTTGCCGACGCCAGTAAAGAGTATGGTTATGAGTTAGATTTGGGCGAAATTGCCAAAATTTGGCGGGCAGGATGTATTATCCGTGCCGCTCTATTAGCCGATATTACCAAGGCGTTTAAAGCAGATGCAGAATTACCCAATTTATTATTGGCGCCTTCATTTGTATCAAAAGTGAAAGAAACCGTAAATGCAGCTCGTGAATTGGTAAGCTACGGAGCCACCAATGGTATTCCAATGCCCGGGCTATCCAATGCCCTAACCTATTTCGATGCCTATACTTCAAGTCGTTTGCCACTTAACTTGATACAGGCCCAACGCGATTATTTTGGATCACATACCTACGAGCGACTAGATCGTGAAGGTACGTTCCATACCGAATGGGAAGAATAACATGGTTAAATCAATAGCTGAACTTGTGGGCTATTTTAAAAGGCCAACCAGTTAATTAGATTATAGTGCTGACCAAAATATTTCTTGGTCTAAAAAGTGATATTTACAAAAGGTATCACAGCACTTGTATACACACTCTCATCTTTGTCATACAGCATATTGTATTTAGCTCCAATGGCTATTTTATTGGTAATGTTCAAGCCGGCGCCAACAAATAAGGCGGAGTCCCAGTACTTATTGGTTTCCTCTCCAGTAGGTGTTTCTG
>JABDND010000044.1 GCA_013001145.1 Croceitalea sp.
TATTGTTGGTGCAGGTGACAAGGTTCCCGAAAGTCTGGAACAAATAGGATACAAAGTTGAATTGATAAATATCAATGAAATTGAAACGGGCAGCTTAAAAAAATATGATGGCATAGTTTTGGGCATACGAGCCTATAATGTACTGGATGAATTACAGTTTAAGCAAGATTATTTGCTTGATTACGTGAAAAATGGAGGAAACCTCATCGTTCAATACAATACTGCTGGCCGTTGGCGAAATCAATTTGAAAACATTGCGCCATATCCGTTGACCGTTTCACGAGATCGAGTGGCAGATGAAAATGCCGCTGTTGATATTATCGCCAAAGAGCATCCGGTAATCAATACGCCCAATAAAATAACCAACGCAGATTTTGATGGATGGGTTCAAGAACGCGGTCTATATTTTCCGAGTGAATGGAGTGATGAGTTTTCAGCGATATTATCAATGAATGATGCAGGGGAAACTCCTAAAGCAGGTAGTTTATTGATTGCTCCCTATGGCAAGGGCAATTACATTTATACTGGATTAAGCTTTTTTAGAGAACTCCCCGCTGGAGTATCCGGAGCGTATAAACTTTTTGCCAATATGCTATCGCTTGGTAAGGATAACAAAAACAAAAGCGATGAAGTCAAAAGATAACCAAGAGCCCAACTATGTTTGGAAGAAAGAATACACTTTGGTCCTTTTATTGAATGCCCTCTATATCATCTTATTCTATGTCATAATGATCCTAAACAACTAGCCCATGGCAATACTGGATTGGATTGTACTGGGCAGCACCTTATTGTTCATTGTTTTTTATGGCGTATGGAAAACCAAAGGGAGCAACAGTATTGAAAGTTATGTGAAAGGCGGCAGTTCAGCTAAGTGGTGGACCGTAGGTTTATCGGTAATGGCCACCCAAGCAAGTGCCATAACTTTTTTATCTACACCAGGTCAAGCTTATCATGATGGAATGGGTTTTGTTCAATTCTATTTTGGGTTACCCTTGGCGATGATTGTGATTTGTGCCGTTTTTATTCCCATTTATCACAAATTGAAGGTATACACGGCCTATGAATTATTGGAACAACGCTTCGACCTCAAAACAAGAACCTTAACTGCCCTTCTATTTTTGGTGCAACGGGGCCTGGCGGCAGGGATTACTATTTATGCCCCAGCAATCATATTATCCGCCGTTCTTGGTTGGGACTTAAAAACACTGAGTATAATCATAGGCATATTGGTCATAATCTACACCGTGTCCGGTGGAACAAGTGCAGTTAGTGTAACCCAAAAACAGCAAATGTTTGTAATCATGGTAGGTATGTTCTTTGCTTTCTTCTTTATTTTAGGAAGTCTGCCTTCAGATATTTCATTTGGTAATTCCCTTAAAATCGCTGGGGCCAATGAAAAACTGAATATTTTGAATTTTGATTTTAATACTAAGAACAGATATACTTTTTGGAGTGGCATAACTGGCGGTTTTTTCTTGGCACTGGCTTATTTTGGCACTGATCAGAGCCAAGTGCAGCGTTATCTTTCGGGTAAATCGATGCGCGAAAGCCAACTCGGCCTAGTTTTCAATGGCCTTTTAAAAATTCCCATGCAATTCTTTATCCTTTTGGTGGGGGTCATGGTCTTTGTGTTCTATCAATACAATGCTTCTCCCTTAAATTTTAATCCAGCAGCAACCGAAGCTGTATTAAACTCATCGTATGCCGAAGACTACCAAATACTAAACGATGGACATTTGGAATTGGAGGCGCAGAAGAAGGTAGCCTTGAATGAATATACATCTGCGCTAAAACTAGAAGATTATGGGGCCATGCAACGTGCCAAAATGAATATGGCCAATGCAAATCTAAAAGAAAGGAGCAATCGCGAGGCAGCTCGTTCTTTAATCAATCAAGCCAATGAGAACGTTGAAACCAATGATAAGGATTATGTGTTCATTCATTTTATTCTGAATAATCTACCAATGGGTCTAGTTGGTTTGTTACTTGCCGTTATTCTTTCGGCCGCAATGTCATCAACTGCATCAGAATTAAATGCACTAGGCACCATTACGGCGTTAGATTTATATAAGAGAAACAGGAAAGGAGATTTTAACCAAAAGCATTATGTTATGGTCACTAAAGGTTTTACGTTGATTTGGGGAATTATAGCGATTGTAATAGCCTGTGTCGCCAGTTTATTTGACAACTTAATACAGTTGGTCAATATTATTGGGTCTATTTTTTATGGGAATGTATTGGGCATATTTCTTTTGGCCTTCTTCTTCAAATTCGTCAAAGGAAATGCGGTATTTATTGCGGCTCTTACTACCCAAGCCCTAGTCATTTTGAGTTACAGTCAAGATTGGATGTCTTACCTCTGGTTAAATGCCTTTGGATGTATTTTGGTCATCTTATTGGCTTTGTTCTTAGAAAGCTTGGACCGTATAATGGGAAGTCCACCGTTTAAAACATAAAAACCCCTAACCAAAAGGTTAAGGGTCTTCACGAAATTCTTTTTTTGGGCCTACAAAGCGCCCCACTCTTTTAGCGAATCTTTGTTCATTTTAACATAATCCATATTGCCTGCATCTTCGGCGGCGGCCAAAGACTTTTTGGCAGCAGCTATGGCCGATTTGGTATCACCCATTTTGGCGTATATCAATGATTGCTTACGTATGACCCAGTATGCCTTGGGGTTCATTTCTACTGCCTTTTCAATCCAAGTTTTAGCCTTGGCAATATCCTTGCCCGAATCAAAGTAATAGGAAGCGGCCGAATAATAATCGCCGGCACTAGGTCCTGCCATTGCAGTTTCAATGCTCTTAGTAGCCTTTTCATCGGTTGGCACTTGAAAATTTACGCCAACATAAGCTTTTTCCCACATCATGCCAAGGTTAGCGCCATTGTCACTTAAGTCGTCAATACTGATGGTAAAGGTTTCGATGGGCATTTCTATTGGGTAAACCTGAACAGTGGTTTTAGCCGCTACTTTCGATTCGTCCCAGTTTTGTGGGGTACCCCAATTCTCGGTATCTGAATAGAAATAAACATCCCAAGTTGATTCGCCTGGTTTGGTAAAAACGGCATAAGTACCTGCTTTTAAAGATTGGCCATCAATGGTTACGTCATCAGAAAAGGAAACCGTAGTATTTTTGTTCGCTCCTGTACGCCACATTTTGCCATAGGGAACCAAATCACCGAAAATGGTTCTCCCGCGCATCGAAGGTCTAGAATAAGCCACTTCAACTTTCGTTAAACCCACCATTTGTTCCATCATAGAACTTGGGCTGGGTTGTGGCGTTTGCATTTGTGCTCCCATGGTGAAACTGAGCACAGCCGCCATGGAAAATAAAACTAATTTTTTCATTGTAAGTATTTTATAAATTAGATTAGTTCAACAAAGCTAATTTAAAAGCGATGCATCAAATGTTAAGAAAAACTTAAATGAAAATGCTAGTTCCGAAGAAATGGAGCGCTTATTACGCCATCGACCAGAAAGAAACTCAAATAATAGAGCGATGGGCTTAATGTTGATAAATCGATAGGTTCATCAGTCATGTTTTCTAGTGGCGTTGACGAAACCATTCTACCCATACTATCGAAAATAGCCATTCTCACTACCGTTTTGTCAGTTTTCAGGCTATAATTAAGATAAGATGAATCAAAAGTCTTAAACAACACTAAATCAGCACTTTGGTCAAATTCCGAGGGATTATCTATGACTTCCTCCTCCTCTTTTTCCTCCTCTTCTTCTTCTACCTGATCCTCATCAAGACTAAAACTATACAGCTGGGAAGGTGAATTTAGTATGGGCGGATTGGAATACTCCTCCGAAGTTATGTAGAATAGACCCTCACTATTTAGAGTAATGGCCTCTACTTGAGCCTGACCAATTGCTAAATTCAATTTGTTGACGGTTCCATTGAAAATAGAATTGGGACGAACCTCGGTAATTTGAACAAAGAAGGGGGTCAAAAATTGTGAGTACCCCACCAAGAAAAGTTGATTGGTTGCCGAATCGTAGGTAGCTCCCGTGACCAATCCATCTATTTGATAAGCATCTACCCGCTCGGCTACGAACACTCCCGGAATTTTAGGCAAAGCGTAGGCTACCGTACCCAATGATTGCCATTGTTTGGTCAACACGATCAGCTCATCGTTCATTACAAATAAGCTTTCTGCGTCAAAATCACTATTCTGTGCGGTCTCAAAAATAGTCTGGTCTTCATAAGTGAAACTGATAATCTCAGCAGTAACCAAATTCGACACATCAAAATCTGCTTTTGCTATTTTTAAAATGGACAAGTCTTGCCGATTACCACTATTATTGCCGATGTCGCCCACATAAATGTAGTTTTCATCTTGAGTAATATCTTCCCAATCTATATTTAAGGCATTGCTTATGGTAATGGTTCGTGTTATTGACAGCGTTAGAGGGTCAAGCTCGTATAATTCAGGGGCAGTGTCAGAATCATTGTGGGTTATCAGCTTATTGTTGTAATAAATAAGTCCCGATGTCTCGTTAACTTGCATGGGTAAATTTCCCAAAGCTGATATATCACTTTGAGCCCAAGCGGTCATGGTTAGTAAAAAAACCGAAATGAGTAAATAAGACTTCACTAATCCTATATTTGATTCAAAAGTAAGATATTGGCATGTATGGACTCTATTTTCTTAGATAAGTACATAACTTCATCGATGTACATCGCATTGATGCCCAGTCAAAGAATGGGATTTATATTTTGTTTAACTTATTTTATTATAGATTAAACAATATGAAACTTATCTTTGAGAAAACTTTTTCATGCAACTATACCAACTTCACGCCAAACAATATCTTCCCATTACCAAACAACGTGCTTGGCAATTTTTATCTGACCCCAATAATCTAAAAGAGATTACGCCTGAACATATGGGATTTCAGATAACTTCAGGTGCCGATAGACCCATGTATGCCGGTCAGA
>JABDND010000057.1 GCA_013001145.1 Croceitalea sp.
TAAAGAATAATTCACATTTTCTGAACCGTATCCATTGGAAGGTCTATTGTCGCTTTGTGAATTCACATAATTGATCGTTGTATTGACCCCCAATCTCTTATTGGGTTCAAAACGTAGCCGAGTAGCAACGGTTTGTCTATCTAAATTAACCCCTGGGATAATAGATTCGCTTCGAAGATCAGTAAATGAAAGGCGAAAATTACCCTTGTCAAAACCAGATGATATAGCGAGGTTATTGATAAAGGTCGTGCCCGTCTTGTAAAAGTCTTTCAAGTTGTTGGGGTTGGACACAAAGGGGGTTGGGGTTATTGGCAAACCCGTGTATACAGATGTGTCTCCACCACGAACTACAGATCCATCGGGTAGGGTAACGGGGCTATCAAATTGGGCAATGAGGTTGCCGGCATCCAATCTTGGCCCCCAGCTGTAGGTAATGTTATCATTGATACCACCGCCCAAGCCATCAACATACTCAAACTGGCCAGAATTGCCTTGTCCATATTCATTCTGAAAATCGGGAAGTTGAAATGCCGTATCCACAAAAAAACTGGTGTTGTAATCAATGCCCAATCCCTTGCTCTTGGAGCCACTTTTGGTCTCGACGACTATGACACCGTTGGAGGCCCGTGTGCCATACAAAGCTGCCGCACTTGGTCCTTTTAGCACAGAGACTTCGGCAATATCATCAGGATTCACCTCCATGGCACCATTACCAAAATCAATTTCTTGAAAACTTGCAGCCGCCTCATTGGTAAAATTAAATATCGAATTGTTGTTGATGGGCACCCCATCTACCACAAACAATGGATTGTTGTTTGAAAAAGAGGCCTCACCTCTAATCGTAATTTTTGATGAAGAACCAACGCCTGTCGCTCCTTGATTTATGGTGACTCCGGCCAGTTTACCGGTGAGATTATCCAAAAAATTGACCGATTTCACTTCGGTTACCCCTTGGGCATCCAAGCTTTGAATCACATAACCCAATTCTTTGGTTTCGCGTTTAAGACCCAAGGCCGTTAAGACCACCTCATCCAACTGTTTGGAAGATTCGGCCAGTTGAACGTCGATTATATCTTTGTTTTGAATGGAAATTGCTTTGGTTTCAAAACCCAAAACTGAAAATTCCAAGATACCATCGTTGCGGGGCACCTTGATTTGGTATTTTCCATTGGTGTCTGTGGTGGTGCCTGTGGTTGTTCCGACAAAAATAATATTGACAAAAGGCAAAGGCACTCCTTTAGTGTCGGTGATGGTGCCTGATATTGTTTTTTGTGCATGGATGCCCACTCCACAAAGGAGCATAATGGCCCATAATAAATGCTTCATTCTATGATGTATAGGTTAATTGCAATGTGACCGATGGCCTAAGGTTAGCTGATCAAAGAAAATTGAAGATCATTGGAGAACCCTTATTGTGATAATGGGAAAAAAATAGATGACTTATTAATAAACTTCTTGAAATTTGAGTTTTCTTATTATCTGCAAGAAGCTCCTGTAAGATTTTGATTAGGTTCTTGGATAGGTCCTTAGAAAAGGCAAGAACCTTTTTCACATCAAGCAGGCTATCAATGTCTTGATGAACGGGTAATAGGTAAAGCCCATTGGAAAGGGTATTAAATACTGTTGTTATACTGTTGAAAAGACCCAGTCGTTGCCATGGCAATCGTATGAAAAGATCACGATCAAAATTAGAATGGTGAAGGCCCATTAAGTAAAACCCACCATCTCTTGACGGACCAAGAATAGTCTGTCCCAATTGCAATTGTTGGTATGCCTTGTTTAAGTGGGTTGCCTTAAGTTGCGGACAATCATTGCCCACGGTAATAATATTTTCAAACCCCAACTCATAAATAGATTCAATGGCATTGACAAAACGCTCACCAAAAGTTGCTCCCTTTTGTTCTATTTCGGTACAATGATAATAAGGGATGCCTGTTTTCTGAACTTCTAACAGCGTTTGCTCTGTCATGGCCTCAAAAAGGATGGGGTTTTTGGCAAAGGGCTTTTGGCGCAGCTCTTCCTTCGAAGAATTGGCAAAAATCAGGATAGCTGTATTTTTTGAGCTCTTGAACTTCATTAAAATGATTGGACCAGTAAACTTACGATATTTAGATTAGTGCGGTTTGGTTTCAATTAAATTAGTTTACAACAACAACTATAGCTTACATTTTCTAAAGATTGTATTTTTGAAAGATAGATGGCATTCACATGGAACTTAAATTATTGGATTCAAAAAAAATAGGCCTTGTTCTTTCAGGTGGCGGAGTACGCGGCATGGCCCATATTGGACTTTTAAAGGCCATGCAAGAACATGGCATTGAGGCCAGCACCATAGCCGGCTCAAGTGTGGGCGCCTTGGTGGGCGCCTTGTATGCCAAAGGGTATGCTACGGATGATATGCTTACATTTTTTAGAGAAACCCCCATTTTTCAATACAGTTTCTTCGCCATAGGCAAGCCTGGGTTTATTGATACCGCCAAATATTTTACAAAATTCAAAACCTATTTTCCCGAGGATAGTTTTGAGGCTTTGAAAAAACCATTGTACTTGGTGGCAACCGATTTGATGAGGGGTGAGGAGGTGATGTTTTCTAAAGGGGAATTGATCAGGCCCTTATTGGCTTCTGCAGCTTTGACACCCATTTTTAGCCCTATTGAGATTAATGGTGTGCTGTATGCGGATGGAGGCATTATGAACAATTTTCCTAAAGAATACATCGAAGACCACTGTGAAATAATCATCGGCAGTAACGTCTCCATTTCAGAAACGCTACCTAAAAAAGAATTGTCCAATATGTTGCAATTGGCCGGTAGGGTCACAGCGCTGATGATCTATGCTGCTTGCAGGGACAAATTAAGGGAATGTGATATTATGATGGAACCCAGGGAATTGTATAAAATAGGTGTCCTCGACAAAAAAGGAATCGACAAGGCATATAACATAGGTTATGATAGTGCGTGCAGGGCAATAGACGAATATTTATCCGAGCAAAAACAGCATAGTGTTTCTTAATGCCCTCTTTTCTTGGTAGCCTTTGCGATAAAGAATAAAAATGATTTTCTACTTCAAATGCCTAAACGTCGTCGTAGTCAATTTTTAGGTTGGGGGTTATGGGATGGGATTGACAAGTTAGAATTAGTCCTTCTGCAACTTCCCCATCGGTCAAAATTTGATTCTTGACCATTTCGGCCTTGCCTTCGACCACCCGCGCAATACAGCTACTACATACACCACCTTGGCATGAATAGGGCGCATCAATGTTTTCCTTAAGAACCGCATCCAAGACCAGTGCTTTTTTATCCATGGTAAAACGAAAGGTTTCGTCATCAAGCAATACCTCAACCTGGGCCATACCATCCAACACCTCAACCAAAGTATCTTCAGCATCGGTACTGGTGAACAACTCATAATGAATTTTTTCTTTGGCAATGCCATTACCCTGTAGAGTTTCAGTAACACTATTGATCATGGCTTCTGGGCCACACAAATAATAACCACTGAAGTTGACGTCTTTAAATTTGTTCTTCAAGATTAGATTGACCGTTGAAGATTCTATACGGCCGAAAAGGCTGTCTATTTCAGTGGACCTACTGAATATCCATTGTATAAAAAACCTATTGGTATATTTATCTTGTAATCGCAATAATTCCTTACGATACATGGTCTCCTCAGGGTTTTGATTGCCATATACCAATACAAATTGATTCTCTTCATTGGCCTCCAAAACTGTTTGTGCAATACTCATAATAGGGGTGATACCACTGCCCGCGGCAAAGGCAGCGACATGTTGCACCAAATCGTTGGGAGAAAAAACAAAGCGCCCTTCGGGCACCATCACATCAAGAATATCGCCAGCATTTATTTGTTCATTAGCGTAGACAGAGAAAGTACCGCCTGCGACTTTTTTTATTCCAACGGTTAGTTTTTTGGACGATGGCGCTGACGAAATAGAGTAGGCTCGGCGAATTTCTTCACCATTGATCTTATGTTTGATACTGATATATTGCCCGGCCTTAAACGAAAACATATTGCTCAAGCTTTCAGGAATATCGAAAGTTAGTGCAACGGCATTGGGGGTTAAATGGTCAACAGCAGCGACTTTAAGCGCATGATAATCGTGCATAAATCAATTTTTTTGCAAAATTAAGGATTGAACCTCTCATGGGCATCAATGTTCTGAAAAATTTATACCTAAATTACTTATGCATAAGAAAATTATGCATATATTAGCTTAAACATAACACCAGAAAATTACATTACGCGACTAAGAAAGTACCCAATGGCAAACGCGAAACTTTATAAGGGCAGTCTTAATACCATCATCTTAAAGTTACTGGATGAAGAGGGCAAAATGTATGGGTATGAGATTACGCAAAAAGTGAAGCAGCTTACCAAAGGGGAACTACAAATTACCGAAGGGGCCCTTTATCCCGCCCTTCACAAATTAGAGGCAGAAGGCCTTTTGGATGTTGAGGTTGCAAAAGTGGATAACCGCCTTCGCAAGTATTATAAATTAACAGACAGGGGCACAAAGGAAACTGTAAACCGCTTGGCCGAGTTGGAAGACTTCATAAGAAGCATGCAGCAACTGATCAATCCTAAATGGAGTATTCAATAGATGAAATTAACACAAGAAAACATTCAACAGCTTGATAAACGGCTACAGGTAAGTGGCATTAAATATCTTGATGTGCGCGTTGAGCTCATTGACCATTTGGTTACTGAATATGAAGCGATGGATAATGCCCAAGATTGGAATCTTTTTGTAAAAAATCGACTTCCATGGTGCAAAAAAGTGATGAAAGATAAGAGCAAGACCACCCATTGGAGTTATCAGAGGAGTCTTTGGAAAACTTTTTTTGAGATTCTAAAAGAAACAAGAGTGCTTTTTGGGATCATCTTTTTTATAGGCTTGATGTTTTTCATAAGACCTTGGTTGACCGATGGACAGTATTTTATGGCTTTAATTCTTCCCATGCTGACTTTTTTGATTTGGCAGATCGCCTTGATGGTAAAAAATGGATTAGGAAAAGAGAAGCGAAATTCCTGTATATCAGCAAAATACTTATTCAATATTTTTGCCCTGCCCAACTTAATTCTTTATCTGTTGAACCTATTATTGCAATTGAATCGAGATTTGGTATTGAATCAATTCTTCATCATTCCATATGTGATTTTTGGCAGTCTTTTAGGATTGGCGGCTATTCGGCTATTCAAGAAAAAGCGTGATGTGGTAATCGCGGAATACAACAAATTGGTGCAGTATAGCCTATGAAATTGACCCAAGAACAAATACAATCCATAGACACCTATTTAAAAAATCATGACATTCAATTTATTGATGTTCGCGCTGAGCTGGTGGATCATATTGCCAGCGACGAGGAAAACCGTATGAACCAAAACAACCAAACCTTTTATAATGCTTTCAAAGATTATATGGTTGAAAATAAACGAACACTGCTCAAGCACTACGAATCACATAAAAAAAAGATGCTTTACAAGTCTTTGGGTGTCTATTGGAAATTTTTGAAAAAACCTAAACAAGTGTTGCTCTTCACGGCTATTTTTTTGTTTTTGACCTTTTTTGAAAAGTTTTTTGCCTTTTCTTTTCCCCATATCAAGTTTAGTTGGGCCCTAATTTTTGGCACAATGGCTTTTTACTTTTTCGCTACTTGGACCAAAGCCAAAAACCGTTATTCTGGTCTGGAGTCATTGCTATGGCCCTTGACCCTTTTGGGTTATGCAATGATTTTTCTTTTCAATATCACGGCCGATAAGCCGATGTTCTATGAAACAGCACCAATGATAACGAATCTATTTACCAGTCTCATCATTAGTTTTAACCTCGTTTTTTGGCAGCTATTTATAACGACGCGCAAAAAACTTAAAACACGCTTCTTTGACTATGCCCTTAAGTGAATAGAAAAGTGAGAAGTCATGACTTATTTATAAGCTTTTCGTGACCACAATGGTGTTGTTTTCTTATGTGGTATTGAAAGTTTTGCCCGAAAAAGCCGAAGAACTTTTGGTGGAGACCTATCCAGAGTATAAATTGGCTTAAAATTGTAACATTTTTCAATTTTTAGTCACTAATTCCTTAAAAATTGCACCATCCATGTTCAAACATTTTATAAAACTTCAATGGAAGTCGTTCTTTAGATCTTCTTCTTTTGGCAAGAGCGTAGCTTTAAAGATCATCATGGCGTTTTTTGGCCTCTATATGTTGGCAACGCTCATCATGACCGGCGCTGGACTTTACTTTATTCTAAGAAAAATCTTTCCTGATCAAAGTCCCATGTGGACCTTGAGCCAATATTTTGTGTACTGGGTTTTGATTGAACTTTTTTTGAGATACTTCATGCAAAAGTTGCCGGTCATGGACATTAAACCGCTACTGACAACGCCTATTAAAAAAAGTGCCATCACCCATTTTATTTTGGGTAAATCGGCCCTTTCCTTTTATAATTTATTGGGCATTTTCTTTTTCGTGCCCTTTGCCGTGGTATTGCTCATTCATGATTACCCTACCCTAAATGTATTGCTTTGGTTGATAGGGATTTTTGCTGCAGTGCTTTGTATAAATTACGTGAATTTTATCATCAACAAGAGCGACAAAGCCTTAATCGCCATTGGCACACTCTTGGTTGGCCTTTATGCCCTTGATTATTTTGGGATCTTTGAGGTCAAGGCGTTTTTTGGCCCCATTTTTCATGCCCTTTACGCTTATCCCATAGCTGTTTTGGCGCCGATTACATTGGCATTGCTCACCTATTATATCAATTTTAAATTTTTAAGAAATAAGATTTTTCTTGATGCCTCTCTCAAGTCAAAGACCAAAGAGGCCACCGCTTCCGATTTGGCCTGGACCAAACGTTTTGGCGACATGGGCCCATTTTTGCAATTGGACCTTAAATTAATATGGCGCAATAAAAGAACCAAGGCGCAAGTCTTTATTTCACTGCTATTCGTATTCTATGGGCTTATTTTTTATACCCAAGATATTTACTCAACCTGGTATCCCATGTTTGCCTTTTTGGGCATATTTATGACAGGTATTTTCTTGAGCAACTTTGGGCAGTTCATCCCCGCTTGGGACAGCACCTATTACAGCATGATGATGGCTCAGAACATACCGCTTCGCAAATATTTAGAATCTAAAGCGACCCTTATTTCAGTAAGTGTGGTGGCCATGTTCTTATTGACCATACCCTATGTGTATTTTGGGTGGGAAGCGCTGGCGATAAACTTTGGTTCGGCAATCTATAATCTTGGGGTGAACATTCCGGTCATATTATATTTTGGGTCGTTCAATAAAAAGCGGATAGAACTGGATAAAAGTCCGTTGGGGAACATGCAGGGTACCAGTGCAACCCAATTTTTGATCATGCTCCCCGTATTGGTGGTGCCCATAATCATTTTTTCCATTTTTAACTACCTCATTTCTTTGGAGGTTGCCGTTTTTGTGCTCTCCATAATGGGCATTATCGGTTTTGCATTTAAGAACTATTTTTTGAATAGAATTACCGAACAATATCGAAAAAAGAAATACGGTATGATTGCCGGCTTTAAAGAAAAAGACAATTAAAAACTTGCTAACCCATTGAAAATTAATTAGCTATACCAAATGATAACAGTACACAACCTTACAAAAAAATACGGTTCACAAACAGTCTTGAACATTGAAAACTTGGAAATACCCAAAGGTCAAAGCTTCGGCTTGGTCGGCAACAACGGAGCAGGAAAAACCACCTTGTTCAGTCTTTTATTGGATTTGATACAGCCCACTACGGGCCACATTATCAATAAGGAAATACAGGTCAATAAGAGCGAGGATTGGAAACCTTTCACCTCAGCTTTTATAGATGAATCTTTTTTGATAGGCTATTTGACCCCTGAAGAATATTTTTATTTCATAGGTGACCTGCGTGGCCGCAATAAAGCCGATGTTGATTCCCTTTTGGCCACCTTCGAAGACTTTTTTCATGATGAGATCTTGGGTCAAAAGAAATACCTGCGCGATCTGTCAAAGGGAAACCAAAAAAAGGCAGGGATTGTGGCCAGTTTTATTGGCAACCCTGAGGTAGTGGTCTTGGATGAACCCTTTGCCAATTTAGACCCCACCACACAAATTCGTTTAAAGGCGATTATTAAGGAATTGGCCGCGAAAGACGATGTGACCGTCTTGGTTTCAAGCCATGATTTGATTCATGTGACCGAAGTCTGCGAGCGAATTGTTGTGCTCAATAAAGGTGAAATAGTAAAAGATATCCAGACTTCAAAAGAGACTTTGAAGGAGCTGGAAACTTTCTTTGGCGGATAGCCAATTAAAAATACCTGCATTTTGTCGATAAAGCCCATACTAAACTGGGCTTTTTTCTGTTATGCATAGATAGGAATAATGAAGATTTTGAAGCTTAAACACCAATTCACTTTTTCCGTTGCCTTATTGTGCTTGTTGATTTCGGCCTGTTCTACCAAAAAAGACGCCTTTATCAACCGCAATTGGCATGCCTTAAATACCAAATACAACACCTTGTACAATGGCAATTTGGCCTTTGAACAGGGCCGTGAAGATTTGCGAAATTCATATCGAGACGATTTTTGGGATGTGCTTCCTGTTGAAAGATTGGAGGTTACCGACCAAATTAAATTGGATTCTGAAAACAACAATCCAAACTTTGTCATTGCCGAAGAAAAGGCGACCAAGGCCATACAAAAACACAGTATGGACATCAAAGACGAAGAGCGCAACCCCCAGACCGATGAAGCTTTTCTACTGCTTGGCAAGGCCCGGTACTTTGATCAGCGTTACATTCCCGCCTTGGAATCGTTCAATTATATTTTGCGGAAATATGCCGAGAGCGATAAATTGAATGAAGCGACCATCTGGAGGGAAAAAACCAATATGCGGTTGGATAATCCAGAATTGGCCATTAAGAACTTAAAGCGATTGTTGAAGTTTGAATCGCTGAAAGATCAAGAATATGCCGATGCCCATGCCGTGATTGCCCAATCTTATTTAGATTTAAAGGCACCGGATACCGCCATTCAAAAATTAAAGGTTGCACAGGCCTTTACCAAAAAGAATGAAGAAAGGGGTCGCTACCTTTTCATTATCGGCCAATTGTACAATCAGTTGGGTTTTAAGGATTGTGCCAATTATGCTTTTGACAAGGTTATTGCCCTTAACCGTAGATCCCCTAGGGTCTATATGATCAATGCCCACCTAAAAATCATTCAGAACACTGAGCTCACAGACACCAATCGCGATGCTATGTTTGAGTATTTGACCGAATTGGAGGAAAATCGCGAAAACCGGCCATTTTTAGATAAGATATACAGGCAATTGGCCCAGTATCATTTGACCCTTGGTTCCGATAGTACGGCAATCGCCTATTTCAACAAGTCATTGCGCGCAACGCAGGACGACCCCAAACTCAATGCTAGAAACTATGAGAATTTGGCCACCTATCATTTTGACAAAAATGATTACAAAACTTCTGGCGCTTATTATGACAGCGTGCTCAATAACCTAGCAGAGAACACCAAAAAATATCGGAGCATCAAAAAGAAGTTTGACAACCTTGAAGATGTCATCAAATACGAAGACATTGTACAAAAAGCAGACAGTGTCATCACCGTTTTTGAGATGAGTGAAGAAGAACGTGTTGCCTATTATCAAAACTTCATTACAGAAATGAAGCTCAAAGAGGAAAAAGATGAGCAAGAAAAAGAAAAGAAGGCAAGCGCAGGCTTCGCTGCATTTGGCGAGACACCTGGCGGCAAAGAAAACCAAGGCAAGTTTTATTTCTACAACATTGCAAGCTTGGGTTACGGTAAAACAGACTTTAAAACACGTTGGGGCGATCGAACCCTCGATGATGATTGGCGCTGGAGCAATAAGGCAAAGGCCGCTCCGTCAGAAGCAACTGGGGAAGTAATAGCAGAATCAGAAAGTGAGAACATGCCGATTTCACCCGATGAAAAATATAATGTGCTTTATTACCTTGATCAAATTCCCACTTCCACCGCTACGATTGATAGTTTACGGGCCGATAGAAATTTTGCGAATTATCAGTTGGGGCTTATTTACAAAGAGAAATTCAATGAAAATTTACTGGCGGCAGCAAAGCTTGAAGCCGTCTTGGCGGCCGATCCGGAAGAACGGTTGATATTACCTTCAAAGTACAACCTTTATAAAATATATGAAGAGGCACTAAGCCCATTGGCAGAAGATATGAAGCAGAACATTATCGCAAACCATGCAGATTCGCGTTATGCCGAAATACTGTTGAACCCGCAAGCCGTTCTGGCCGACAATGCCGATAGTCCCGATAAAAAATATGCCGAGGTCTTTGAGCTCTTTGAAGATCAACAGTTCTTGCAGGTGATCACCCAAACAGAACAGTACATCAATAAATTTACTGGAGACCCCATTGTGCCCAAGTTTGAAATGTTGAAGGCCAACGCCATTGGTAGGCTACAAGGGTTTGAACCTTTTAAGGAAGCATTGAACTATGTGGCCCTTACCTATCCCAACAATCCCGAGGGAAAGAAAGCGGAGCAAATGGTAGCAGAACAATTGCCCAAATTGGAGGTCAAGGAGTTTTCACCGGAAACAGAATCGGAGGGTTCCGGAAATTGGAAGGTAGTTTTCCCATTTAAAATTAGGGACAACGAAAAAGCGTTAAAACTCAAGAAACGATTAGAGGCCTCTATCAAAGATTTAAGGTATAAGAACGCTGTATCAAAAGATATTTATACCTTGGAGGACCAATTCGTTGTAGTTCATGGCTTTAAATCAAAAGATTTTGCCCTGGGTTATGCCGAACTACTGAAAAATAACAAAGACTATCGTATTAAGGATGAGAATTTTGTAATTTTGACGTCCAATTATAAAATTATTCTTGTACATAAAAATTTAGAAACCTATAAAGCAGACATATTAAACCCTAAACCTTGAACAAAATGTTTTCAGATAATAAAAAACCACCTATGGAATTTGGTGGCCAGCCCAATAGAATAGAAAAAAATACCGTCATTAAAGGTAATATTACTTCACAAGCCGATTTTCGCATAGATGGCAAGTTGGAGGGCAACGTAAAAACCTCAGGCAAAGTGGTCATCGGAAAAGATGGTTTGATCAAAGGCAAGGTTGAGTGTGTCAATGCCGATATCGAAGGCAAATTCGATGGAGAACTATTCGTTTCTGAATTATTGTCACTCAAAAGTACCGCTACCATACAAGGTACGGTTAACGTAGCTAAATTGGCTGTTGAACCTGGAGCAACGTTTAATGCCGCATGTACCATGGGAAAGGGCGTTAGCGAAGGCGCAACCCATAAGTTACAGGCCACAAAGCCCAATGAGCCAGCCAAAGTCTCCTAAAAAGAAGAATTCTTTTAACACCTATGCTAGATATTCTGGAATTGTCTTTCAGATGATAGCCATCATTGTTTTTGGCACTTTCATTGGTTCGAAGATTGATCAAAGATATCCGAACGACCAAAATTGGTACACCCTATCTTTTTCGCTCATGAGTGTAATCATTTCAATTGTTTTTGCAATTAGGAGAATAACCTCATCTTCAACGAAATAGCATGATGCAGGCATTTTTTAAAAGACAGACCTCATTCTTGTTAAAACTGGGCTTGCTTGCATTGCTCTTATTTGCGGTTCATTGGTGGGTAATTTCGAATTTTTTCAATGCCGTTGAATTCTTCTTTCCGTTGTGGCAAATCTATGCCTTTCATTTTGTGACTGTTCTCATTTTGTTTACCATTATTAATTACAAATTCAGTCAGGGCGGGGGAGCCATTTTGAACTACTTTTTGGTGGCGACCATATTAAAAATGCTTTTGTGCATTGTTTTTCTGCTGCCACTTTTACTATCAGATTTTCAGGGCAAAAGGCCAGATGTCTTGAATTTTTTCTTCCCGTATTTTACCTTTCTATTTTTTGAAGTATTTAGTCTCAACTTACTTTTGACGAAAAAATAATCGGGGCCCTACGAATGGGATTTTTTGTACTAAAAAAATGGACATTATTTAGTTTGCGGATTGTGATAATGTGCGTACATTTGCACGGAATTTTAAGAGCCTTATTTTAATCTGAGAAGAATGAAATTAACCAACTGGCAAAACCTAGTAATAGGTTTTATTGTTTTTTTAATATCCCTCCCCAGTTTTGCACTCCTCCAAGACCATAGTCAAGAAGAGAGCATTGTTCATGAAATTGAAGAAAAAGAAGAAGAATTTGACGCGCAATCCATGATTGTGCATCATGTGCTTGATGCCCATGAGTTTCATATCATTGATTTTAATGGCCACCCTATTTCCATACCATTACCAGTTATTTTATGGACAGACAATGGATTGACAACATTTATGTCGAGTAAATTTCACCATGATGATTCTGGTAAGACCGTTGTCGAAGAAAATGGCAGGCGCTTTGTCAAATTGCATGAAACAATTTATCAGCTAAATGAAGGTGAATCAGCTGTCGCCTTTGATGCAGAACACCATCCGACCAATGCCACCAAACCTTTGGATATATCGATAACCAGAAACGTGTTTATGATGTGGGTATCGGTCTTAGTACTCATGCTCATCTTTACAGCTGCTGCGCGACGCTATAAGAAATCAGATAATAATGTGCCAACTGGCATCGCTGGCTTTATTGAGCCCTTGGTGATTTTTGTTAGGGATGAGATTGGCATTCCAATGATTGGTGAGCACAAATATAAAAGGTACATGCCCTATTTGTTGACCATTTTCTTTTTCATATGGATCAACAACATTTTTGGATTGATTCCTATTTTAAATGGGGCCAATCTTAGTGGCAACATCGCTTTTACCATGACCCTTGCGGTATTTACTTTTATCATCACCACATTCAGTGGCAATAAAAACTATTGGAAACATATATTTTGGATGCCGGGAGTACCCGTGCCCATGAAAATATTTTTGGCACCCATAGAAGTTATAGGAATGTTCGTTAAACCAATCTCATTAATGATTCGATTGTTTGCCAATATTACTGCGGGTCACATTATAGTTTTGGCATTGATGTCATTGATATTCATATTTAAATCAATAGCGGTTGCGCCTGTTTCGATTGCATTTTCATTGTTCATAGGTGTGATTGAAATAATTGTTACAGCAATTCAAGCATATATTTTTACCGTATTATCGGCCCTCTATTTTGGAATGGCCACAGAAGAAGAGCATCATTAATTAATTTATAAATAGTAGAACTATGAGTCTAGCATTAGTACAAGAGGTGGCTGCAGCTGCAGATTTTGGCGCTTTCGCCGCAATTGGAGCAGGTTTGGCCGCAATTGGAGCGGGCGTTGGTATTGGTAACATTGGCGGTAGGGCCATGGAAGCAATGGCACGTCAGCCTGAAATGCATGGAAAGATTCAATCATCTGCGTTGATTTTGGCAGCCTTCGTTGAGGCGGTCGCACTTTTCGCAGTGGTAGTATCATTCCTTAAGTAAATGGAATTAAGGTGCAACGGTTGGTTGCACCTTAATTTTAATGATGTATTAAAATTTATCAAAAATGGATAGTAGTCAATTTGTAACCCCAGGATTTGGTCTTGTCTTTTGGACAGCCATAACTTTTATTTTTCTTCTTTTGGTTCTCAGAAAATTTGCATGGAAACCTATACTTGGCGCAGTGAGCGACCGCGAGGAATCCATTAAAAGTGCTCTTGAATCTGCCGAAGAAGCTAAAAAGGAGATGCAGAATCTTCAGGCCGACAACGAAAGAATTCTAAAAGAGGCCAGAGCTGAAAGAGACACGCTTCTTAAAGAAGCACGCGAATTGAAAGAAGGCATTATATCCGATGCTAAAGAACAGGCCAAAGTAGAAGGCGATAAAATGATTAAGCAGGCACAAGCGGCTATAGAAAGTGAAAAAAAGGCGGCTGTAGCCGACATTAAGGCTCAGGTAGCCAACCTTTCGGTCGAAATTGCCGAGAAAGTCATCAAAGAAGAATTGTCTGACAAAAAGAAGCAATTGAAACTGGTTGAAAATATGTTGGGCGACATCAAATTGAGTTAAAACAATGAACGAATCCAGAGCAGCCATACGATATGCAAAAGCCACCCTTGATCTAGCCACTGAAAAAAAAGCGGCTGGCAAGGTTGAAAGCGATATGCGCCAAATAGCTTCGGTCATCAACGAAAATGCTGAGTTGAGAAATGTATTGGCCAGCCCAGTTGTCAACAGTAAAGACAAAAAAGGAGCGTTGACCCAAATCTTTAAGGGCAGTCACCAGATCACTTTGGGTCTCATAGGGACATTGACGGACAACAAACGTATTGGAATGCTCAATGAAGTAGCGCTAAAGTATATCATTCTTCATGAAAAAATGAAAGGTGAAGACGTTGCCTTTGTAACCTCTGCAGTTCCATTGACAGAGGCCTTGGAGAATAAAATATTGAAATATGTTACCAATCTTACGGGCAACAAGGTCACCATTGAAAATAAAATTGACGAAAATATTTTGGGAGGCTTCATTTTACGAGTGGGCGACCTTCAATATGATGCCAGTGTGGCAAATAAATTAAACGGATTAAAACGAGAATTTACAAATAGTCTATAAAAATGGCAGGAGTAAAAGCAGCTGAGGTTTCAGCAATATTGAAAAAGCAACTATCAGGTTTCGAAGCAACCGCAACCTTAGATGAAGTGGGCACCGTTCTTCAAGTAGGTGACGGTATTGCACGCGTTTATGGTTTGGCCAACGTACAATATGGAGAGCTGGTTGAATTTGAAGGAGGTATGCAGGGTATTGTTTTGAACCTGGAAGAAGATAACGTGGGTGTAGTATTGTTGGGCCCATCGAAAGAAATTAAAGAAGGTGCCACCGTAAAACGTACACAGCGCATTGCATCCATCAACGTGGGTGAGGGCATTGTAGGCCGTGTAGTGGACACTTTGGGCAACACCATAGATGGTAAAGGACCAATTGCCGGTAAAACTTACGAAATGCCATTGGAGCGTAAAGCACCCGGGGTAATCTTTCGTCAGCCCGTAAACGAACCTTTGCAAACAGGGGTTAAAGCTATTGATGCGATGATTCCGATTGGTCGTGGGCAGCGTGAGTTGGTGATTGGAGATAGACAAACAGGAAAAACTACGGTTTGTATAGATACCATCTTGAACCAAAAGGAATTTTATGATGCTGGCGAACCGGTATACTGTATCTATGTAGCCATAGGCCAAAAAGCTTCAACAGTTGCGGCCATTGCCAAAAACTTGGAAGACAAAGGTGCTTTGGCATACACGACCATTGTTGCTGCCAATGCTTCCGACCCTGCTCCTATGCAGGTTTATGCACCTTTTGCAGGGGCTGCCATCGGAGAATATTTTAGGGATACTGGGCGCCCTGCCTTGATCATCTACGATGATTTATCTAAACAGGCTGTAGCCTACCGCGAGGTATCTTTGTTATTAAGAAGACCCCCGGGGCGTGAGGCATATCCTGGTGACGTTTTTTACTTGCACTCAAGATTGTTGGAACGCGCTGCCAAGGTCATCAATGATGATGGTATTGCCAAAGAAATGAACGACCTTCCAGATTCATTAAAGAAAATGGTCAAAGGCGGTGGATCATTAACAGCCTTGCCGATCATTGAAACCCAAGCCGGTGACGTTTCGGCCTATATTCCTACCAACGTAATTTCCATTACAGACGGACAGATATTTTTAGAACAAGATTTGTTCAACCAAGGGGTGCGTCCGGCAATCAACGTGGGTATTTCGGTATCGCGTGTTGGGGGTTCAGCCCAGATAAAATCAATGAAGAAAGTGGCGGGTACTCTTAAATTGGATCAAGCCCAGTTTCGTGAATTAGAGGCATTTGCCAAGTTTGGATCAGATTTGGATGCCGCTACCTTGAATGTCATTGAAAAGGGTCGTAGAAACGTTGAAATTTTGAAACAAGCTCAAAATGATCCATTTACGGTTGAAGACCAAGTGGCCATCATTTTTGCGGGATCAAAGAATTTGTTGAGAGATGTTCCGGTGGATAAGGTTAAAGAGTTTGAGCGTGATTTTTTGGAATTTATGAATGCCAAACACAGAAATGTGCTTGATTTGTTAAAAGCTGGAAAATTGACCGATGAAGTTACCGAAACGTTGACCGCGGTTTGTAAAGACCTATCAGGAAAGTATAGAGCATAAGGTTTATAGTTGGACAATGGGCCAAGAGGCCATGTTCAATATTCAATTTAAAGTAGAATGGCTAATCTTAAAGAAATACGGAATAGAATAGCATCGGTATCTTCAACCATGCAGATCACAAGTGCCATGAAAATGGTATCTGCTGCAAAATTGAAGAAGGCTCAAGATGCCATTACAGCCATGCGACCTTATTCAGATAAACTTACCGAGTTGTTGCAAAGTCTGAGCGCTAGTTTAGATGGAGATGCGGGAAGCAAGTTTGCCGATAACCGCGAAGTAAAAAAGGTACTTGTAGTGGCCATCACCTCAAATAGAGGGTTATGTGGTGCATTTAATTCCAATATCATTAAACAATGTTTGACCTTACAAGAATCCTATGCCGGTAAAGAGGTCGAATTTATGGCCATTGGTAAAAAAGGGAATGATATATTGAGAAAAAGAGCAAAGGTCATAGCAAACCATAGCAATGTTTATGATGACCTTACCTTTGACAACGTTGCCGAAATTGCCGAAAATTTAATGGCACGTTTTACTGAAGGAGATTATGATAAAATTGAGTTGGTTTACAACAAATTTAAGAATGCCGCGACTCAGATAATTATGTCAGAACAATTTTTACCAATTGTTCCCATGGAAGGTGATACTTCAACCGCAGCCGATTATATTTATGAACCCTCTAAGGTCGAAATAGTGGAACAATTGATTCCTAAATCGTTGAAAACCCAGTTGTATAAAGGCATTCGTGATTCATTTGCAAGTGAGCACGGTGCTCGTATGACGGCAATGCACAAAGCGACCGACAACGCCACAGAATTGCGCGACCAACTTAAACTTACGTATAACAAGGCAAGACAAGCCGCAATCACCAACGAAATTCTAGAGATTGTGGGAGGAGCAGAAGCACTTAACAATTAAGTTCTTTATAAAATCTTAATAATAAAAAGGCTCTTCACTAGAGCCTTTTCTTTTTGGCACTACTTTTGGTTTTATATCTTTATAACATTCAAAATAAATGCTCATGCGCCTTACCACTTATGTTTTTGTTACAATACTATTTTCCTTATCCGCTTGTTCATCCCAGAAAAAATTAGCGAACGACCCCCCTTTTGAGGTAGGTAAAACAACATGTCAAAAGTGGGTAGGCGGCTTGGCCGAAAGTGGAACCGGAATGCTTTTGGAAATACCAATTTCAAATATGGCCACAGATGGTGTGGTCATGCACCAGGCCTATTTTAGGGGAATGGTCACCAATCTTAACCTTGAGAACCATGAGGGCCAAAAAATAGCGAAGGCCAATTTCATGAATAAAAAAAATCAAAAACCAGATATGATCATGAGCGGCAACAGTCTGGATGAAGTGGGCAATCAAGCTCCCAAACAAAAAGAAAAATTTCCTTTCGACTTATCTCCGGACCAGTGCGTCATTAGTTATATGGAGGGCAATACGGTCAAGTATATCAAAATACAAGGTATTAAAGAAAAAAGACCGCTAATTTATCAATAGTAAGCGGCGATGGTGTCCAGCCTTTGTACAAAGGCGCTTTATGATTACTTTTATATAAAATTGGCCCCGAAGTTCAACTTCGGGGCTTCTCTTAAAAGCACCATTGTCCATTGAATCCGCTTAAGAAGCTTTTTAAACAGACATTCGTATATGGTTTGGCCACTGTATTGCCAAGGGTCATATCGGTGATTTTGTTGCCTTTATATACCAGCGTTTTAAAAAACGCTTCAGGTTATGGTGAATACATTAATATTTATGCATGGATCGCCATTTTTAATGTGTTTTTGGCCTATGGTATGGAAACCGCTTTTTTTAGATTTTACCATAGGCACAATGATAAGAAAGCCGTTGTCGCAACTTCTTTGATTTCTTTAATGGGCACTTCAATATTGTTTTTGATAGTAGCCCTGATATTCAATGAAACGTTGGCGAACATTACCAATATCAATGTAGAATATATAAAATTTACCGCTTATATATTGGTGTTGGATGCTTTGGTAATCATTCCATTTGCCATGTTAAGGGCCCAAGAAAAACCCTTAAAATATTCTTTGCTCAAAACTGCCAACGTACTTATTAATTTAGGTCTGAATGTTTTTTTTCTGTTATGGCTACCAAAAATCGCCGAAACTGGCTCAGATGACTTTTTTGCAAAAATGTATGTTGAAGGCAATGAAATCAACTACATATTTATTTCGAATATGGTTGCCAGTGGCGCTACTTTGTTGATGTTGTTGCCATCATATTTGAAGAGCAATTATTCGTTTGACAGGCAATTATGGAAACAAATGTTAACCTATGCGTTCCCTGTTTTGATTGCGGGGATTGCTTTTACGATAAATGAAGTATTGGATAAGATATTATTGACCAAAATGATTTCTGAATCGGTCGCTGGGGTCTATGGTGCCTGTTATAAATTGGCCCTGTTCATGACCCTCTTTGGCACAGCTTTTAGAATGGGAGTGGAGCCCTTCTTTTTTAGTCACTCCAAAACCAATGAACCCCAGAAGGCCTACGCCCAGATCACTAATTATTTTGTGATAATCGGAAGTTTTATTTTATTGACAGTGGTGGTGTTTATCGATTTCTTGGCACCGCTCTTAATACGAAGTGAGGCTTTGCGTGAAGCCCTGCATATAGTGCCCATTGTCTTATTGGCGAGTTTTTGTTTGGGCGTTTATCATAATTTATCGGTATGGTATAAAGTTACTGACCGCACTCGTTTTGGAGCCTTTATTTCTTCAGTAGGTGCCATAATGACCTTAATCATCAATATTTTGTTCATACCCAAAATCGGATATATGGCATCGGCCATTGCAACCCTTGTGGCCTATGGCAGCATGATGATGCTTTCGTACTATTTTGGCAGAAAGTATTACCCCATTCCATATAACCTTCGAAAAATTTGTTTTTACGGGGGTATTTCGGTGTTATTTTCCATCATTTCATTTTATGTTTTTAACCGAAACTTAATAGCGGGCACCACACTACTTTTAGTATTTTTGGGGCTTATTTATAAATTGGAAGGTAAACAGTTAAAAACCATATTTCTACAGCGTGAAAATTGACATCATCAATACCTCGGAACATCCTTTGCCACATTATGAAACCCATGCTTCGGCAGGGATGGACCTTAGAGCCAATATTTCGGAGCCTATTACGTTGAAACCACTAGAGCGTGCCATTGTAAAAACGGGACTGTATATAGCTTTACCTGTTGGCTTTGAAGCCCAGGTTAGGCCTAGAAGTGGCTTGGCAGCCAAGAAGGGAATCACGGTACTTAATGCGCCAGGCACTATTGACGCAGATTATAGAGGTGAAATAGGGGTGATATTGGTCAATATTTCGAATGAAGACTTCGTTATTGAAAATGGGGAACGTATTGCACAGTTGATCATTGCTAAACATGAACGGGCCCAATGGATAGAGGTTGAAGAGCTGTCTCAAACAACAAGGGGCGAAGGAGGCTTTGGCAGCACTGGAGTAAAGTAAACATTGATATAAAATAATTACATGAAAATAATCGTACCTATGGCCGGTCGCGGCTCAAGATTAAGACCACATACATTAACAGTGCCAAAACCATTGATTCCCGTAGCGGGTAAACCCATTGTTCATCGTTTGGTGAGTGATATTGCCAAAGTCTTGGGCGAACCTATAGAAGAAGTAGCATTTATCTTGGGAGACCCTGCCTTTTTTGGCGATGATGTAGTTTCAAGCTTAAAAGAACTTACCAAAGAATTGGGTGCAAAGGCCTCGATTTATAGACAAGACCAACCCTTGGGCACAGGGCATGCCATCATGAGCGCTAAAGAGTCATTAACCGGCCCAGCAGTCATTGCCTATGCCGATACACTGATTCGGGCAGAATTCAATTTGGACAAGTCGGCCGATAGCGTTATCTGGGTCAAGCAAGTGGAGGACCCCCAAGCTTATGGCGTGGTAAAATTGAATGACAGCAATGAAATTGTAGAATTGGCTGAAAAACCAAAGGACTTCATTTCTGACTTGGCCGTGATAGGAATTTACTATTTCAAAGACGTAGCCCAACTGAGAGACGAACTTCAATTTGTGTTGGATAATCAGATCATCAATGGGGGAGAATACCAGATCAATGATGGCATTAAGAGAATGATGCAAAAAGGCATGAAATTTGTACCTGGTAAAGTAGATGAGTGGATGGACTGCGGCAATAAAAATGTAACTGTTGAAACGAACCAACGTATGTTGCGCTTTTTGGAAAGCGATGGCGAACAGCTCATTTCAAATTCTGCCGAACAACATAATGCCAATATTGTTGAACCGTGTTTTATCGGGGACAATGTGGTATTAAAAAACTGTACAGTGGGTCCTTTTGTATCCGTTGGCGCAGATACGGTAATTGAAAACTCCACCATCAAAAACAGCCTTATTCAAAGTAACAGCAAAATCAGTAATGCCAATTTGGATAATGCCATGATTGGCAATCATGTGGTTTATGATGGTAATTTTGAAACCATCAGCATAGGGGATTACTCCGTTTTGGAGTAGTTTAATGTTGATCGGGGCCAATTATTGACAAGAATAAATGACTATGTGCAGGAAAGTGTTATTGGCTTTTTGTTTTCTGGTGTTCGCTATGTGCACCAACCGCTCATATGCCCAAGAAGAAGAAATCAACGAAGAGCAAAGCGCTGAAGTATTCTTAGAAGAATATACCGATGAGTTTCAAGAGTTGTTCTTCGAGGCCCTTAAACAAAAAGGCATTCAAAACTATGATAGGGCCACCAATCTATTATTAAAGTGTAGGCAATTGCAACCGGTGAATTCAGTAATTGATCACGAATTGGCGAAAACGTATGCTTTAGACAATAAACTGACGACAGCAGGGCAATATGCCTTGAATGCCATAAACTCAGAACCCGATAATTATTGGTATTTGAACACCTTGGTCTCCATACTTGGGCAACAGCGAAACACGATTGAAAGTGTAAAAGAAAAAATAGCCTTCGACAATTTGCAACTTAAGCGGAACTTGGCGCTCATTTACTTCAAAGACAATAAATTACAAGAGAGCCTTTCTGTACTAAAGACGTTGGATAATTCCAATTTTAAAGAAGTACTGACTTCGAAAATTAAAGATTCATTGTACAACAGGGGGGTAAGGGAAAAAGCGGTGGACACAACCCCTTTGGAACAAGAGCAAGGCCCACTTGGGCAGTTCAAAACACAAATAGCGGCCTTGATGGAAGAAGGTTCCTATATGTCCTTGGAAAAATTAAGCGCAGAGGCATTGGAAGCATACCCTTTACAACCTTACTTTTATTATGTAAATGGTTTGGCAAAACGCTACAACAACAAACCCAATGAAGCCATTGAGGTGTTACAGACCGCCTTGGATTATTTGATAGACGATAATGAATTGGCGAACAAGATTTACAGAGAACTAGCCGATGTCTACAAAGCATTGGGCAATACCTCAAAGGCAAATGAGTACCTTAACAAAATAAAGCCAGGTTCCTAATATGTGGTCACGTTTTTTGCATACCAAAATATACTTTTACACCTTGATGGCGCTGTTTTTATTGGCCTCATGCAAGTCAAAAAAGGCAGTTGCAGATGGTAAGGTCAACACTGGCATTACTGCCCGGAAAATCATTGAAAACCACTATAAAAACCAACTCAGCTTCAATACTTTGAGCGGCAGGTTGAAAATTGATTATTCCGATGGCTATACCAATCAAGGCTTTAATGTAAGTCTTCGAATGAAGAAAGACGAGGCAATTTGGATCAGTGCCCCCTTAGGAGTATTAAAGGCCTATATCACCCCAGATCGCGTTCAATTTTACAACAAACTTGAAGGTGAATATTTTGAAGGTGATTTTTCCTATTTAAGTGATTTATTGGGTACCGATCTTGACTTTAAAAAAGTTCAAAACCTCTTGATTGGCAATGCCGTGCTTGATTTGAGAGAGCAAAAATTTTCAACATCCATCTTAGATGGCAAGTATGGTCTTAAACCCAAAGAACAAAATGAACTTTATAAGATATTGTTCTTTTTGGAGCCAAAGAATTTTAAAATTGCCAATCAGGAGATTTCACAACCATGGAACAAACGCTTTCTGAGCATGCAATATTCCTATCAAAGAGTAAATGACCAGGTTTTGCCCAATAAAGTTACCATACAAGCCTTGACAGAAGACGGGCAGAATAATATAGATTTGGATTACAAAAATGTTGAATTGAACCGAAACCTGAATTTTCCCTTTCGTATTCCAAAGGGTTATAAAGAAATTGTTTTGAAGTAATATGGCAAATCAAAAGGGATATCATACGCATTTGGCCCTGGTGATATTTTTTCTTTGCCAATTTATTGTTGCGCAGACCAGCGAACAAAAGGCACTTGAAGAAAAAAGGGCGAGAATACAGAATGAGATAAAGGAGATCAATAGGCTTCTTTTTGCTGAAAAACAAGAGAAAGGGAACGTTTTGGAACAAATGGACGCCCTAGATTATAAAATAAATATCAGCCAAGAGTTGATAAGGGTTACCAACCAACAATCCAATTTATTGAATAGGCAGATCAATGCCAATATTAGGGCTATTGATAAAATGCGCGAAGATTTAAAATTTTTAAAGGACGATTACGCCCAGCTCATTCGCAAATCATATGAAAATAAGGCGCAAGAAAATAGGTTGTTGTTCTTATTATCATCACAGAATTTTTTTCAAGCCTTCAAGCGAATCCAGTATTTAAAGCAATACAAAGAATTTAGAAGAAAACAGGGCCAAGAGATTGTTGATAAGACCGAAGCACTTACCAAACTTAATAAAGAATTGGTAGAGCAGCGAAAGGCAAAAGATCAGCTAATTGCTGAAAATACCAAAATAAAGAACCAACTTTCAAGAGAAATCAACAACCAAAAAGAGCTGTTACAGAGCATCCGACAAAACGAAAGTAAGTATAGGGTTGCTATAGACGATAGAAAGAAAGAAACTCGAAGGATTGACCGTGAAATAGAGAAACTCATCCGTTCTGCCATAACTAGCTCCAACAAAAAAGCCGGCAAAAGCAATTCAACTAAATTTGAATTGACGCCGGAGGCTGAGTTGATCGCATCCAATTTCTCATCGAACAAGGGAAAATTGATTTGGCCAGTTCAAAAAGGAATAAAAAGCCAAGGTTTTGGGGTATATGCAGATAAAGTATACCCATCAATAAAACATGAGAACAGCGGTGTTACAATTACCACTGATCAAGGCGAAACGGCAAGAGCCATTTTTGAAGGAGAGGTAATTACCATTTTTACCAACAAAATGGGCGTTATGGGTGTATATCTAAGACATGGTAATTATATTAGTATGTACTATAATTTGTCCAAGACATTTGTTCAAAAAGGGGATAAGGTTTCTGCCAAAGATCCATTGGGCGAAATTTATACCAATCGGTTTAAAGGAGCAACCGAGCTTAAATTTTATTTATATCAAGACACGAATAAATTAAATCCGGAAGATTGGATTTATCAACTATAGCAGAATGAAAAATATCACCGATTTAAAAGGCACTTTCACCTTGAACAACGGCGTTAAGATGCCTTATTTTGGCTTGGGTGTCTATCTTTCCGAAGATGGCCAAGAAGTCATCAATGCCGTAAAGTGGGCGCTAGAGATGGGCTATAGGCATATTGACACGGCAGCGGTATACAAAAATGAAGAAGGTGTGGGTCAAGGTATAAAAGAGAGTCAAGTGCCACGGGAAGATATTTTTGTGGTAAGCAAGGTCTGGAACTCAGATCAGGGCTATGAGAATACCTTAAGGGCATTTGATGCCAGTTTAGAACGTTTAGGCCTCGAGTATTTGGATCTTTACTTGATACACTGGCCCGTGGCGAACAAATATAAAGATACTTGGAGGGCCATGGAACGCCTTTATAATGAAAAAAGAATTAGGGCCATAGGGGTCAGTAATTTTATGCAGCATCATTTAGAAGATTTATTGACCACTGCCAAAGTGGTGCCCGCTGTCAACCAAATGGAATTTCACCCGTATTTGGTACAGCAAGACTTATTGGATTTCTGTATAGCAAAGGGCATTCAATACGAAGCTTGGTCGCCCATGATGCAAGGTAAAATTTTCGATATGGAAGAATTTAAGACTTTGGCAAAAAAGTATAATAAATCCATAGCTCAAATAGTGCTCCGTTGGGATTTGCAAAAGGGTGTGATCACTATTCCCAAATCTTCCAAAAAAGAACGTATCAAATCGAACGCTGATATTTTTGATTTTGAATTATCAAAAGAAGATATTCATTTATTGGACCAAATGCATAAAGGGAGACGTTTTGGTCCCGATCCAGACAATTTTGATTTTTAGGACTGTTTATTTTTGTGGACCCATAAAAAGCGCCCTTAATTCGGTAGCTTCTTGGGGTTTCATTTTACCGGCCAGGACCAAACTCAATTGTTTTCTGCGAAGTGCCCCAGCAAAACGTTCTTTTTCAAGTTCGGTTTCTGGTTGAATGGGCGGCACTTCGGTAGGTTTTCCTGTTTCATCAACGGCCACAAAAGTGTAAATGGCCTCATTGGCTTTCGTACGTTCACCACTGAACCTATCTTCCATCCACACATCAATATAAACTTCCATAGAGGTGTTGAATGCCCTCGAAAGGGCGGCCTCGACAGTAACTACACTGCCCAAAGGCACTGAACGGTTAAATGCAACATGGTTAACGGAAGCGGTAACTGTAATTCTTCTACTATGTCTTCGGGCCGCAATACTGGCAGCCCGGTCCATTCGTGCCAAAAGTTCACCTCCGAATAAATTGTTCAAAGGATTGGTTTCACTTGGCAAGACCATATCGGTCATGATGGTTCTTGAATCATCTGGGCTCTTAGCACGCATGCGGAATAGTTTTGTGCAAAGATATTGAAGTGTGAGGGTGAATTAAAAATCTTGTGTCGCAATTATTTGATTGAAAGCATCCAAGCATCAGGGGTAACCGTTCTTTTGATGGTTCTTAGGTACTGGAGTGCTTCCCTTGAGTCTGAAAATGAAGCATATACCACTTGGTGTAAACCATATGCATTGGCGCCAATATATTGAGCATTGTAACCTTGCGTTTTGAGCTGTTCCACCTTTTTGTCCGCATTCTCCTTTATGCGAAATGCACCTGCAATAATATGGTGCTGTGGCCCAGTTGGTTTTACAATTTTATCGATGTTTAATGTCAATGAAGGCAACTCCAATGGAATAGTATCAAAAAACGTAGCCTCTTGAATGTGTTTGGACACTTGTTCTTGTGCATTTTCAAGTGCGACCTGTTCCAACTTTATATTTTGCTGGTAAGACTGGTAGCCGGCCAACCCCGTTGCCAAGAGCAATAATGTAACAGCAGCATATTTGAGCAAGGGCCTTAGGGAAGCCGTTTCCCTTTTTTCTGGTGTAAAAGTTATGGGCGTGCGATCTTCTATGGCTGTAATCTCTTCTTTTAATTCTTCGCGTATGATGGGAGCCGCCGCAAAAGCCGATAGTCCAAAAGAGGAAGCCAAATAATTGATATTTTCTTCTGGTATGAATTCAATGTTACCATCACGGTTTAAGTTCAGATCACCAATTCCTTTAAGAGTTATTTGCTCCCCTTTGGCCAATTTGGTATGCCATAATTTTGAAGTTTCAAGAACCTCGTTCAAAATGTCTTCGTATGACAGTTTTTTGGCTTTCGCGATATGCGAAACCAAAAGACCATCATTTTTGGCAAGTTGCTGGTTAAACGAAATACTTTTGGCAGGTGGATGTATGGTATTGGAGGCAGCATCGATTCTTGCTGAAGTTCTTTGGGCCAAGAAAGCGCCAAATTCTGGCAATACCACACAATTGTATCGATACAGCAGCTCTTCTATATAGTGTTCAATGCGCATAAAGGCAAATATTACAAAAAAAGGGGCAATACAAAATTAACCCCCTTACTTTTTATTAACATTCTAAATGCTGTATTTTGTGAATATTCTAAAGTATGCCATTCAATGACTGACAACGAGCTTATTGCAATCTTGAGATTGCAGCGAATACCAAATATTGGTGATATCAATGCCAAAAAGCTTATTCAACGCTGTGGTAATGCGTTGGCCATTTTTGAATCTAAAAAAGAGCATTTGCTTAAAATTGAAGGTATTGGTACGGCCACGCTCAAGGGGCTTTATGATACCATCTATTTGGAAGAGGCCCAAGCTGAGTTGCGGTTTATCAAGGATAATGATATCGCTTTTGACTATTATCAGGATAATACTTACCCCAAGCATTTGAAGCATTGCATTGATGGCCCAATTTTGCTTTTCAAAACAGGAGCTATTGAATTGAATTCAAGAAGAATAATCAGTGTGGTCGGCACTCGAAATATTACCAGCTATGGTCAATCATTCTGTGATACTTTTATTGAAGAAATAGCACCCCTTGACCCCATAATTGTAAGCGGTTTTGCATATGGTGTAGACATTGCGATACAAAAAGCAGCTATGGAGAATGGTTTACAGACCATTGGTTGTTTGGCGCATGGATTGAACCAAATATACCCAAAGACCCACAAAAAGTATATGAACAAAGTTGAAAGAAATGGTGGGTTTTATACTGAATTTTGGAGCACGAGCAATCCTGACCGAGAAAATTTTTTAAAACGCAACCGGATTATTTCAGGTATGAGTGAAGCAACCTTGGTCGTAGAATCTGCCGAAAAAGGCGGTAGTTTGGTTACGGCCGATATAGCAAACAGTTATAATCGTGATGTGTTTGCCGTTCCGGGCCGCAGTTCAGATAAATTTAGTGTAGGCTGTAATAACCTGATCAAACAGCAAAAAGCTCAAATGATCACTTCAGCTGCCGAACTGGTCTATTTGCTGGGCTGGCAATTGGAAGAAAAAACCAAGCCGGCTGTACAAAAACAATTGTTTATTGAATTGGACGACACCGAAAAAGTGATTTATACCTATTTGAACAGTAAGGGCAAACAATTATTGGATACAGTTGCTCTGGAATGTAAACTACCCATCTATAAGGTATCTTCCACACTTTTGAATATGGAGATGAAAGGGGTTGTAAGGCCTTTGCCGGGAAAACTGTTTGAGGTTATTTAACAACCTACTTTAGTGCGCACTCTTTCCAATACCCCATTAGCCACTTTTTTGGCTTTTTCGGCACCGATGGACAAGGCTTGGTCAATTTCTGCAAGGTTGTTCATGTAATATTCGAAACGTTCACGGGGCTCTTGAAATTTATCTACAATGAGTTCATACAAGGCTTGTTTGGCATGGCCGTAACCATAATTACCTGCCAAATAATTGGCGCTCATTGCTTCAATTTCCGGTTGGTCTGCCAATAATTTGAAAAGTGCAAATACATTGTCCTTGGCTGGGTCTTTGGGTTCCTCCATGGGGGTGCTATCGGTTACAATCCCCATTATTTGCTTTCTCAATTTTTTATCATCTTGAAAAATGTTGATTGTATTGTTTTTGCTTTTGCTCATTTTTTCACCATCCGTGCCAGGCACATACATGGTATTTTCTTGAACTTTTGCTTCAGGCAATACAAAGGCCTCTCCAAATTGATTGTGAAAACGCGAAGCTACATCGCGGGTCATTTCCAAATGCTGCAATTGATCTTTACCCACGGGCACAATCTCGGCATCATACAATAAAATATCGGCAGCCATTAACATCGGATAGCTAAAAAGACCTGCATTGACATCTTCCAAACGATCTGCTTTGTCTTTGAACGAGTGTGCCAAGGTCAAGCGCTGATAAGGGAATAAACAACTCAAATACCAAGCAAGCTCTGTTACTTGTGGCACATCGCTTTGGCGATAAAAAACCGTTTGTTCTATGTCTAAACCAAAAGCCAACCAAGTGGCCGCTGTGGCATAGGTATTGTAACGGAGGGTCTCACCATTTTTGATTTGGGTCAACGAATGCATATTGGCAATAAATAGAAAAGATTCGTTTTCAGGATTTTTTGCCATTGCCATAGCAGGCATAATTGCCCCTAAAATGTTACCTAAATGAGGGACCCCTGTACTTTGTATCCCAGTTAAAATTCGTGCCATTTAATTATATTAATGGCGTAAAAGTAAGAATCCATCAAGGATAAAAAAAGAAAGCTAAATTGATAGTGGAGTTTTTTGAAAATTCTACTTTTGAAAGGTGACCAAACTTTTAAAGAACATAGGCTTTGCCAGCTACCGTATTTGGTTCTACATATTGGTGGCGTTGCCCATCTTTATTTTCTTGCCATTTTTGATTTTGACAACCTTGTCTGAAAAAACCTATAACCAATTTTTTTGGCTGGCCCGTAATCTTTGGGCCAAAACCATTTTATATGGTATGGGCTGTCCACCGCAAATACGTACAGACCAAATCTTGGAAAAGGGAAAGAGTTATATGTTCGTGGCAAACCATACCAGCATGCTAGATATAATGTTGATGTTGGTAGCGGCAAAAAGGCCTTTTGTGTTTGTGGGGAAATATGAATTGGTCAAAATACCTGTTTTTGGCTTTTTTTATAAAAGGGTTTGCATTTTAGTAGATCGCGAAAATCCAAAAAGTAGAACAGCAGTGTACCGCCGGGTACAAAGACGGCTAAAGCAAGGATTGAGCATTTGTATTTTTCCTGAAGGAGGCGTGCCCGAAGAAAGTGTATTACTTGACCGTTTCAAAGATGGAGCTTTTAGAATGGCCATTGCCCACAAAATTCCGGTTGTGCCCATGACATTTTTTGATTGCAAAAAACGGTTTTCCTGGACTTTTTTTAGTGGCGGCCCTGGCAAGTTGCGGGTACGCATCCACCCCTTTTTTGAAACTGGGATATTGGGTGTTGAAGATACCTCCACTTTAAGAGAGGAAGTAAGGGAAGAAATTTTAAATGATTTATTGTTGGATAATTCTAAGTGAACTAAAAACATAGATAGCCCAACAGCCTCATCATTTGTATCTAAAATTTATAACGTACACCACTGTATACCCCAACGGAATAAGGTCTAAAATCACCAGCGGTCTCCGAGAAGGTGTTGAGTTGGTATTTGAAAATAGGCTCCATGCTCAGCTGTATTTTTGGTGTAAACTGATAATTTAGGCCTAATCCAATATTAGTGCTAAAATTTAAATTGTTCACATTATTGGCCTCGCCCATTTCGGTTATTAACCCATTTGATTCCAGGGTAACGGCATTATCAACGAGAAACAGGGAGCTAACCCCACCTATTATGTTCAATCCGAATTTGGCATCTAAAATCGCATAATTTAATTCAAACGGAACTTCAACGTACCCCAATTGTTGCACCATACGTCCATCCAAAGTTGGGTTTGTGGCCAAAACTTCTCTATTTGATAAATCGCTCGGCAAAGCATTGGTTTTGGCTTTGCTCTGAACAACCAGGTTTCTTGATGTTTGGGAATAGTTGATATTATCTATCAATTGATTGGTAGAGGCCAACAAAGAAGATGAGAACAGCACATCTTCCGTATCATAGCCATAATCAACTTTGTGAATTCCGGAGCGTACACTCAATTTATTACCCAATTGGTAAGAAACGGTCAAGCCATAACTTAGATTGATATTACCAGATTTTGAATTACTTGAAAAATTGGAATGAATGGGAGACCCTTCGCCAATAGCTGCAAAATACACCGGGGCAACAGCAGGCCCCATGTTCCACTTGCCATTGTTTTGTTGATCCGCTACTATAGTTTCTGCGTTATCGGTATCTTGCTCATCAATGGCTTCAAAAATCGATTTTTTGTCATCTTCGGGCGTAGATTGTACAACAGACTCTGCTTCGGTTTTGTTTTTATTTATTATCGATTCATCTATTTCATCTTGCTGCTCTAGTATTGGTTTTTCATTTTGCTTTGCAGGTATTGTAGAGGCGAGCGCCTCCTTATTTGTAAAAGGCAATAGTTCGGAATTGTTGGTTTTTTGATCAGCTTTGGTTGTGTTGTCTTTTTTGACGGTACTCGTAGTGCCCGTGATTTTTGCAAACTTGTCAATCTTTTCACCCTTTGGTTTATTTAAATCTGAATTTGCTTTTATTTCTTTTGAATCTTCTGTCTTGTTTTCTTCCGCTACTTGTATTGAATTTTCAAAAGCATCTTTTTTGACATCTGTCTCTTTTCTCCTAAAATCTTCTCCGTTTGTTGGTAATGAGGTTTCAGACTGTTTTGTGTCCGTTACTGATGGTATTTCGACTTCGATTTTTTCAAAAGGATTTATTACATATAATAAGAGTACAAAAATTGCTGCTGCTCCACCCCAATACCACCAAAAGGGAACTACACGTTTCTTTCTTTTTTTCTCCAAAGAAGCCTCAATATCTTTCCAGACCCTTTCATCGGGTGATTCTTTAAAATCCTTTAAGCGTTCCTTGAACAGCTTGTCCATTTCGTTATTTTCCATACTTAAAAAGTTTAAGCAATGTTTATTTTTTCTTTATCAATTTTTGCTTTCAAAATCATTCTTGCCCTAGCCAAGTTTGATTTTGATGTTCCTGTAGAGGTGCCCAATAGCTTGCTTATTTCTTTATGGCTATAGCCATCCAACACGTACAAATTGAAAGTCAACCGATATTTATTGGGTAATTCTTGAATGTATCCCAATAGGGTTGCCAAATTAATTTCGGTTGCTTCGGTTTCAATCATGGGCTCATCGCCCAAATTTTCAGAAACCACTTCCATATGGCGTTGTTTCCTATATTTCTGTAAAACGGTATTGACCGTTATTCTTTTCATCCAACCTTCAAAAGACCCTTTGTCTTTAAATTGACCTATTTTTTCATAAATGGTCATAAAGCTGTCATGCAGATTGTCTTCGGCCTCGGTTTTATTACGAGAATATTTAAGGCACATTCCAAAAAGAACGGCCGAATATCTACGGTACAATTCTTCTTGTGCCTTTCTATCGCTCTTTTTACACTTATCTATGAGCTCTTTTAGACTCAAAATTTTGGTCTGTTAGTTTTATAGTTTCAATTATTCATTGTCACGGGCACTTCATATTCCAAATAGGTTGGGTCGCCATTAAGGTCCTCGCCTGAATAAAAACGAAGGATGTACGTACCTGAATATATTGCTTTCATAGTGTATATGGCTGTGATGGAATCATTGGTCGTTTCGCATGTTTGATCCGTAAGTTCAGATCCTATGGCCACTATATTGCGAACACCGTCATTTTCTGATATTACCTCAAAGCCTTGAAAATAGGTGCAATTATCAGGTCTTTCATAAGTGATTTGAATATTGTGCGTGCTGTTGAAGTCAAAACTTTCGGGGACTGCCGCCGAAGTAATCTTCAACGACACAAAATAGAAATTTTCACCAGTTTTAATGTCGCATCCATTAAAAATAAGCGTTACGCACAATACACAAAGTATGCCCAGTTTGTTTTTCATTACAACATCTAATGCCTTAGAAGATGCTTGTTAAATGCAAGGGTTGCGTAATTATCGATAGTGGTAGGCGGTAATTGCTGTTCGCTTATGCCTTAACAGTATTGATGGCTTCTTTGATTTTGGCTTCGAGCTCTTCGGCCAATTCAGGATTGTCTTCCAACAAATTCTTAACGGCATCCCTGCCTTGACCCAATTTAGTCTCGCCATAGCTGAACCAAGATCCACTTTTCTTTATGATTTCATAGGCCACGCCCAAATCAAGAACTTCTCCTATTTTAGATATTCCCGCACCATACATAATATCAAATTCTGCGGTTTTGAAGGGTGGTGCAACTTTGTTTTTTACGACCTTTACCCTTGTTTTGTTGCCCAATACGGCACCATCGGTGTTTTTTATTTGTGTTGATCTTCTAATATCCAATCTAACCGAGGCATAAAACTTAAGCGCGTTGCCCCCAGTCGTAGTTTCTGGATTGCCGAACATCACTCCTATCTTTTCACGTAGTTGGTTGATAAATATGACCGTACAATTGGTCTTGCTTATGGTTGAGGTCAATTTTCGCAGGGCTTGTGACATCAATCTTGCATGTAGTCCCATTTTCGAGTCTCCCATTTCACCTTCAATTTCACTTTTTGGTGTTAAAGCAGCCACGGAATCAATGATGACAATATCAATCGCACCCGATCTAATTAAATTTTCCGTTATCTCTAAAGCCTGTTCCCCGTGATCGGGTTGCGAGATAATTAAATTATCAATATCAACCCCTAAATTTTTAGCATAAAATCTGTCAAATGCATGTTCCGCATCTATAAAAGCGGCAATGCCACCATTTTTTTGAGCTTCGGCTATGGCATGCAATGTGAGCGTTGTCTTTCCCGATGATTCAGGACCGTAAATTTCAACAACTCGCCCTCTTGGGTACCCACCAACGCCCAAGGCGATGTCCAATCCCAATGAACCTGACGGAATCACTTCAACATCTTCAATGACACTATCCCCCATTTTCATTACGGCACCTTTTCCGTAGGTTTTATCCAGTTTATCCAGGGTAATTTTTAACGCTTTTAATTTTGCCTCGCTTTGATTGCTCATTTTTTAAAAAATTAGACGATAAAAATACCACTTCTTTGTCATTTCTGGAATGTTGCGCAACCTTTTTAAATCAAGTTCATCTTTCAATCAACCATTTTAAATAGAGATAGGCAGGTTTTTAAAGTATTATGACCACATTTTCAAAGTTTACCTATGAAAAAGAAAGGTAAGTGGTCAAAGGGCATCTTTTCCCAAGGATGCCCTTTTATTTCTATTTCTTACTTTTGTGGGCTGAATACTCGCTTAACATTCTTTAACTTAAATATTGGTATAGCATGCAACTGTACAATACATTAAGTGCAAAAGAGAGGGAAAAACTGATTGAGGAAGCCGGAAAAGAGCGGCTGACCATCTCTTTCTATAAATATGCACAAATAGGAAATCCTAAAATTTTTAGGAATCATCTTTTTGTTCACTGGGACACTTTGGAAGTACTAGGAAGAATTTATGTCGCCAAAGAAGGGATCAATGCCCAACTTTCTGTTCCTGCCGACAATTTTGAGGCCTTCAAAGCCCATTTGGACAGCATTTCTTTTTTAAACAATGTTCGCTTGAACATTGCCATTGAACAAGACAATAAATCGTTTTTAAAACTCAAGATCAAGGTTCGGCATAAAATAGTTGCCGATGGTCTAAATGACGGGACTTTTGATGTAACCAAAAAAGGGGTTCATGTAGATGCCAAAAAATTCAATGAACTCATTGAAGACCCGCAAAGTATAGTGGTTGATATGCGTAACCATTATGAAAGTGAAATAGGCCATTTTGAAAGAGCCATCACCCCCGATGTAGACACCTTTAGGGATTCTCTAGATATTATTGAGGAACAACTGGCAGCACATAAAGAAGACAAGAAACTGGTTATGTATTGTACAGGGGGCATTCGCTGTGAAAAGGCCAGCGCTTACTATAAGCATAAGGGGTTTAAGAATGTGTACCAATTGGAAGGGGGAATCATCGAATACACCCGTCAAGTTCGAGATGAAGGATTGGAAAACAAATTCAAGGGAAAAAACTTTGTGTTTGACCATCGTCGCGGGGAGCGTATCTCTGAAGATGTCATTGCCCAATGCCATCAATGTGGCCAGCCCTGTGATACCCATGTAAACTGCGCCAATGAAGCATGCCACTTGCTGTTCATTCAATGTGAAAATTGCGCTCAAGCCATGGACGAATGTTGTTCGGATTCTTGTAAAGAAATCCATGCACTGCCCTTTGAAGAACAGAAAAAACTGCGAAAGGGCAAACATGCCAGTAATAAAATATTCAAAAAGGGACGTTCCGAAGTGCTAAAGTTTAAAAAGCAATCCCAATACCCTACTTAAATTGTGCTATATTTACGTTTAGTTAATTTATGAACCCTTTTTAAGGAAATAGAAGTTATTTTCTTAAGTCAACATAAGCAATATGGGATGTAGCAGTTGTTCAACCAGCAAGGATGGACAGCCGCGGGGATGCAAGAACAATGGTACTTGTGGCACTGATGGTTGTAATAAACTTACCGTTTTTGATTGGCTGTCAAATATGTCGTTGCCTAACGGACAAAAACCCTTTGATTGCGTAGAGGTCCGTTTTAAAAATAGCCGTAAAGAGTTTTTTAGAAATGAAGAGGGCATTCCTCTCGCTATTGGCGATATTGTGGCCACGCAGGCCAAATCGGGCCACGATGTGGGCATGGTTACCCTCACCGGTGAATTGGTCAAGGTGCAAATGAAGCGCAAAAAAGTTGCCCTCGACGATAAAACGCTCAATAAAATTTACCGCAAGGCCTCACAGCGCGATATTGATATTTGGCAAAAATGCAGGGACAAAGAAGAAGAAATCAAAAAACGGTCCCGTGAAATTGCCATTGCCCTTAAATTGGAAATGAAATTAAGTGACGTTGAATTTCAAGGAGACGGCTCAAAGGCCACCTTTTATTACACCGCCGAAGACCGTGTAGATTTTAGGCAACTGATTAAGGATATGGCAAAGGCCTTCAATATTCGCATTGAAATGCGCCAAATAGGCTACAGGCAAGAGGCACAGCGTTTAGGAGGTATTGGCTCGTGCGGCCGCGAACTATGTTGTTCTACCTGGCTGACAGATTTTAGATCGGTGAGCACCGCTTCTGCACGGTACCAACAGTTGGCGCTTAATCCGCAAAAATTGGCGGGCCAATGCGGCAAGTTAAAATGTTGTCTTAATTATGAACTCGATATGTACCTTGATGCCCTTAAGGATTTTCCTTCCCAGGACAGCAAACTTCATACCGAAAAAGGAATTGCCTTTTGTCAAAAAGCAGATATTTTTAAAGAAATGCTCTGGTTCTCTTACAAAGATGAACCTGCTAATTGGCATGCACTTCGCAAAGAGCAGGTACAAGAAATATTGGACTTGAACAAAGCCAGTAAAAAGATTCAAAGTTTGGAAGAATACGCAGTTGAATTTGAAGCCAATGATAAATTGGTTTTTGAAAATGTAGTAGGTCAAGACAGCTTAAATCGCTTTGACAAACAGAATTCAAGAAGAAAGCGTAAATCGAACAAAAAAAGGAGGCCCAATAAAAATAGAAGAGCAGCTAAAAATGGTTAGAAAATTTTTGCTTATTGTGTTGGTTTTGACCTCGCTTTCTTGCAAAGAAAATTTGGTCTACTCGGACTTTGAAATCTTGAATAATGGTAGCTGGGCCATTAAAGATACCGTTCGGTTTAAAATAATCGAGCCAGATACCACGGCTCGCCATAATATGTTCATAACCGTTAGAAATGACAATACTTTTCGGTTCAGCAATCTATTTTTGATAACCCAACTGGCTTTTCCCAATGGTCAAATTCAGGTAGATACCTTGGAATATGAAATGGCCTCCCCAGACGGAACTTGGTTGGGTAAAGGAATGGGAAGCGTAAAAGAGAACAAGCTTTGGTTTAAAGAAAACATCGTTTTTCCCAATAATGGCGTATATACCTTTAAGGTTATACATGCCATGCGTGCCAACGGGCAGGTTGAAGGTATTGAAACCCTGCAGGGCATTACAGATATTGGCCTTCAGATTGAAAAAAGTAATTGATTATCATGGCAAAAACCGCACAAAAAAATAACAATCAGTTTATAAAATACGTCAAATGGTTCTGGATTTTATTCATTTCAGGAATTTCAATGATTGCCTTGATATTTTTGTTGGCCTCATGGGGCGCCCTGGGCGAAATGCCTACATTTGAACGTTTGGAAAATCCTCAAACCAATTTAGCCACAGAATTTATTTCTTCAGACGGCGAGACTTTGGGTAAATTGTACTTAGATGATAATAGAACTCCAATTGCATTCAATGATTTGCCCGATCATTTGGTAGAGGCGCTTATAGCAACAGAAGATGCCCGTTTTTACGAGCATGCCGGCATTGATGCAAGGAGTACCCTTAGAGCATTTTTCTTCTTAGGCTCTAAAGGTGGGGCCAGTACCATTTCGCAACAGCTTTCGCGGCAACTTTTTGTTGGGGTACGCTCCAAAAACAAGTTACAGGCCATCAAACAAAAAATTAAAGAGTGGGTTTTGGCAATACGCCTTGAACGGCAGTATACAAAAGAAGAAATTATTACATGGTACTTTAACATCTATGATTTTGGTAATAATGCCGACGGCATTAGATCAGCATCAAGAATTTATTTTGGCAAAGAGCCCATGCAGTTAAAAATTGAAGAAGCCGCCATGTTGGTAGGTATGTTCAAGAACTCGTCATTATACAATCCAAGGCCCCATAGAAATCCTGTAGGAACAAAGAATAGACGTAACGTGGTGCTAAGTCAAATGGCCAAGTACGGTTATATTTCATCAAAAGAAAAAGATTCACTTCAGAATTTAGAAATGAATTTAAATTACAATCCAGAATCACATCGTGAAGGCTTGGCTACTTATTTTAGAATGTACATGCAACGCTGGTTGAACCGTTGGGTGGAAGACCATCCAAAACCAAATGGCGAAAAGTACAATATCTATCTTGATGGTCTTAAAGTATACACTACCATTGATTCAAGAATGCAAAAAAATGCCGAAGATGCCGTTGAGCAACATATGGCACGCCTGCAAGCAGAATTTTTTGTTCAAAATACACCGGAGCGCAACCCAACAACGCCTTTTTTGGAATTGGAACCGGAAGAGATAACCTCCATCATGGAGCGCGCCATGAAAAGTTCATCTCGTTGGCGATCGATGAAAGCTGAAGGCAAAAACGAAAACGAAATCAGGGCTTCATTTAAAGAAAAGACCGAGATGACCGTCTTTGACTGGAACAGTGATTCCTTTGAAAAAGATACCATCATGACCCCTATGGATTCCATAAGGTACTACAAGACATTTTTACGTACCGCTATGATGTCAATGGAACCCCAAACAGGTCATGTAAAAGCCTGGGTAGGCGGTGTGGATTACAAGCATTTTCAATATGACAATGTCATTCAAGGCGCACGACAAGCGGGATCTACTTTTAAACCTTTTGTCTATGCCGCTGCCATTGACCAGTTGAGACTATCGCCCTGTGATTCATTGCCCGACACCCAATACTGTATTGAACCCTTAAAACACGGCAATCCCGAAGCTTGGTGCCCTAAAAATTCCGATGGAAAATACTCAGGCAAAAAGCGAACCCTAAAAAATGCTTTGGCTAATTCTGTCAATACCATAACGGCCCAATTAATTGATAAGGTGGGGCCTGGATCTGTGGTCTCCATTGCCAGAAATATGGGCCTAACAAAAGAAATTTTAGAAGTGCCCGCAATAGCCTTGGGCACCCCAGATATGAATGTTTATGAAATGGTGGGGGCATATGGCACTTTTGCCAATCAAGGCGTGTACGTAAAGCCCGTAATGATTACGAGCATCGAAGATAAAAATGGCACGGTCTTATATGAGTATATTCCCGAAACCAAAGATGTACTTAGCAAAGATGTGGCCTATGCCATGGTCAATTTAATGGAAGGCGTAACACAGGCAGGATCGGGCACAAGATTAAGAACGCAAGGATACGATAAATGGCGCACAGAATACAGAGAGATTGTTACTGGTTATCCCTATCAATTCACAAACCCAATTGCGGGTAAAACGGGTACAACCCAAAATCAAAGTGATGGCTGGTTTATGGGCATGGTTCCCAACTTGGTTACCGGAGTTTGGGTAGGCGGTGAAGAGCGTGCAACCCATTTTCGCACCTTAAAATATGGACAGGGTGCATCAATGGCCCTACCAATTTGGGCCTTATATATGAAGGCCAATTACGCAAATGAAGAACTAGGGATTTCACAAGATGAATTTGAAGAACCTGAAAATTTGTCCATCAATATAGATTGTACCAAGATTCTTGAAGAAATTAAAGATGATCTTGATACAGAAGACGATTTAGATGACTTAGACTTTTAAAGTTAACCTATGATCAATAAAAAAGTAAAAGGAGTTATTGAAGCCTTGGAAGGGGTGCAAAACGGCATGACCTTTATGTTGGGGGGTTTTGGACTGTGTGGCATACCTGAAAATGCAATAGTAGAATTGGTTCGTTTGGGAATAAAGGATATCACTTGTATTTCCAATAACGCAGGAGTCGATGATTTTGGCCTTGGATTATTATTGCAAAAGCATCAGATAAAAAAAATGATATCATCCTACGTGGGTGAAAACGATGAGTTTGAAAGGCAAATGTTGAGTGGGGAACTTGAAGTGGAGTTGACTCCCCAAGGTACGCTGGCCGAAAAGTGTCGTGCGGCACAAGCAGGCTTTCCAGCATTTTATACACCGGCTGGCTTTGGTACCGAGGTTGCCGAAGGCAAAGAGACCCGTGAGTTTGATGGTAAAATGTATGTACTCGAAAATGCCTACAGGGCCGATTTTGCTTTCGTAAAAGCTTGGAAAGGTGATGAAGCTGGCAATCTGATTTTTAAAGGAACGGCCCGTAATTTTAATCCATGTATGTGTGGGGCGGCAACGATCACAGTTGCCGAAGTGGAGCAATTAATGCCAGCCGGGAGTTTAGACCCCAATGAAATACACATTCCCGGAATATTTGTGCAGCGCATTTTTGAAGGGAAAAAGTATGAGAAAAGAATTGAACAACGAACCGTAAGAACCAGAAACTGATGTTGGATAAAAACGGAATCGCGAAACGAATTGCACAAGAGGTTCAAGATGGCTATTATGTGAATCTGGGCATAGGCATACCAACTTTGGTGGCCAATTTTGTGCGCAATGACATTAGTGTTGAATTTCAAAGTGAAAATGGTGTTTTGGGGATGGGACCTTTTCCCTTTGATGGAGAAGAAGATGCCGATATTATTAATGCCGGCAAACAAACAATAACTACCTTACCGGGAGCCTCATTTTTTGACTCGGCCCTAAGCTTTTCGATGATTCGAGGTAAGCATGTCGACCTTACAATTTTAGGCGCTATGGAGGTGGCCGAAAATGGCGACATAGCCAATTGGAAAATTCCCGGTAAAATGGTCAAAGGAATGGGCGGTGCCATGGATTTGGTGGCCTCTGCTGAGAACATTATTGTGGCTATGATGCACACCAATAAGGCAGGTGAATCAAAGCTTTTGAAAAACTGTACTCTTCCGTTAACTGGTGTGGGCTGTGTAAAAAAAATAGTGACCAATTTGGCTGTGATCGAAGTTAAAAATGATGGTTTCCATCTGCTGGAACGCGCCCCTGGGGTATCTGTAGATCAAATAAAAAAAGCGACTGAAGGCAAGCTCTTTGTTGATGGTGAAGTGCCCGAAATGAACATTTGATTTTTAGTTGAGTTTCTTCAAAACGGGAATTTAATTTGTTGACAACAAAGTTTGATTGCTTCACAACAAAAACTTTTGACTAGGAGATTGTTTGAATACATTTGGGGGAGAACGAAAAGTCACCAAGTTAACCTACTTTAATCCTCAGTTCAATGATTACTAATTTTAACCGTAAACCTGTTGAAGAAGAGATACAGGTGTACCGCAATGATTTTTATAGCGGTTTTATGAGATTGGTCAAAAAACTATTTATGTTTTAAAGACCTAAGTACTCAAAAAGAATAAAGAGTTAGATTTACGTCTAGCTCTTTTTTTATTTTTAGAGCTCAAACACTGCTATGGATATTCAATTTAAATTATGCACGCTTTCCGATTTAATTAGTTTGGCTCAATTGGCAAAAAGCACATTTGTTGAAGCATTTGAAAAAGATAACGACCCTAAAGATTTTCAGACCTATTTGAAGAAAGCTTTTTCAGAGCAACAGGTGGAACAAGAACTCAAAAATGAAAACTCATTTTTCTACTTCGCATTTTTAGATCATGAATTGGTGGGCTATTTTAAATTGAACCAATCAAATGCCCAGACCGATGTTTATGCTGATAATACCATGGAACTGGAGCGTATTTATGTTGTGCCTGAACATCAGAACAAAAAGATTGGGACTATCTTATTAAATAGAGCCATTGCCATAGCCAAAGAAAAGCAGAAACAATATATTTGGTTGGGCGTTTGGCAAAAAAATGTACGCGCCATTGATTTTTATGAAAAGCACGACTTCAAAAAATTTGATACGCATCCCTATTTTATTGGTAGCGATGTACAAACCGATTGGTTGATGCGTAAAGAACTATAATTATGCACATGAAACGAATAAATATGCTGTTGGCCCTATTATTAACGGGCATGGTTTGGGCACAAGAACCGTATTTTCCGGAACGTAATGCCATTTGGGAGCAGGCTGGAATAAGCTCGAAAGTAGTCAATGAAGCTAAGCTTAACGAGGCCGTACAATTTGCTTTGGACAATGAATATTCGGGCTCTAGAGATCTGCGTATTGCTATTTTAAAAGGATTTGAGAGGGAACCCTACCACCAAATTTTGGGGCCTACTAAAAAAAGGGGAGGACCAGCTGGAATGATTCTTAAAAACGGTAAAATTTTAAAACAATGGGGCGATACCAAACGGGTTGATATGACCTTTAGTGTCACCAAAAGTTTTTTGTCGACCGTGGCAGGATTGGCCTACGACCAACAATTGATTGCAGATGTCAATGACAAAGTGGTGGATTATGTTTGGGACGGCACTTTTGATGGCCAGCACAACGGTAAAATTACATGGGAGCATTTGTTGCAACAAAACTCCGACTGGTCCGGTGAATTATGGGGTGGTAAAGATTGGGCCGATCGGCCCCCAAAAGTTGGTGGAGTAGATGATTGGAAGTTTCGCAAACTAAATGAACCCGGCACAGTGATGGAATATAATGATGTACGGGTAAATGTCTTGGCCTATTCCCTTACACATGTATGGCGCAAGCCTTTGCCCGTTGTACTCAAGGAACGTATTATGGACAAGATAGGTGCATCAACCACTTGGCGTTGGCATGGGTATGAGCACGCTTGGACAGAAATTGATGGTTTAAAAATGAAATCGGTGACGGGCGGAGGTCATTCTGGGGCCGGTTTGTTCATCAATACAGAAGATATGGCCCGTTTTGGTTTACTTTTCTTAAATAATGGCCAATGGAAAACAGAACAAGTGATAAGTAAAAAATGGCTATCAATGGCCATGCAGGAATCTGGTCCAAACCCAAATTATGGGTATATGTGGTGGTTGAATAAAAAGGGATCACGACATTGGGAAGGCTTGTCAGAAGACATCTATTATGCCGCTGGCTTCGGAGGCAACTTTATTGTTATTGATCAAGAAAAACAATTGGTTGTAGTGACCCGTTGGCTGGAACCCAATAAAATAGGAGACTTCATGAAATTGGTAGACCAAGCAGTCAATTAGTCTAGATCTTATTCAAAATATCTGCTGCCCTTGATAGGGTGTCTTCCGTTTTGGCAAAACAGAAACGCAACTGTTTATTGTCTGCATTGTTCAAGTTAAATATCGAAGTGGGTATGCTGGCCACTTTATGTGTTTTGATCAGTTGTTTTGAAAACTCGATATCACTTAAATCGGTTATACTGGAATAATCCAAGAGTTGAAAATAGGTGCCTTTACTTGGTAAAAACTTAAATCGGGAATTGCCAATTGCACTTAAAAATAAATTGCGTTTTTTTTCATAAAAGTTTGAAAGTGACAAATAGGTATTGGCATCTTGAAGGTATTTGGCAATTCCTATCTGAATGGGATGGTTTACGCTGAACACATTGTATTGATGTATTTTTTGAAATTCGATCATAAGGTTTTTAGGAGCTAAACAATAGCCCACTTTCCAACCCGTTACATGAAAGGTTTTTCCGAAAGATGCGCAAATAAGACTTCTTGTAGCCAGATCTGCGTATTTGGCGGCACTTTCATGGTGGAGACCATCAAAGATTATATGTTCGTATACCTCATCACTCAATAAAATGATATCTGTATTCTTAAGTAACTTCTGAAGCTGTAGCATATCGCTTTCCAACAATATCGATCCCGATGGATTGTGTGGCGTATTGATAATGACCATTTTGGTTTGGGCTGTGAGTTTTTTTTTGAATTCGTCCCAATCAATTTTGAAACCTTCTCCTTTTAACTGAATGGGCACCACGCGACCTCCATATAATTGAATGGCTGGTTCATAACAATCATAAGCAGGTTTGAATACGATTACCTCATCATCTTGTTTAACAAAGGCAGCTATGGCCGTAAATATGGCTTGGGTGGCACCAGCCGTAATGGTTATTTCATTTTCAGGATGATAGGTACGCCCATAAGCAGCGGCAATTTTTTCACTAATGGCCTCACGCAATGAATAAATACCTGGCATTGGTGCGTACTGATTGTTTTGCTCGTTGATGGCCGTATTGACCAAGGCCAATAAATCGTTATCAGCTCCAAAATTTGGAAAACCCTGTGATAGATTGATTGCACCTTCTTCATGGGCCAATTTAGACATGACCGAAAAAATGGATGTTTTTACATCGGGTAATTTAGAAGAAGGAAATCTCATGAAAATTGTTGTAAATGCCTTAATACCGAAGTTAAGCATTCATCAAGATTTTTGACGACTTCCTTTTCCCAAAATCTAAAGACAGTATAGCCCATTTCTTTTAAATTTTGGTTTACTTCTTGATCTCGCTGAATATTGCGCTCTATTTTTGGAATCCAAAATTCACGATTGGATTTAATCTTGTGTTTTCGTTCAATCCAATTGTATCCATGCCAAAACTCACCATCAATAAAAATAACCGTCTTGTACTTATTTAAGGCAATATCTGGTTTGCCAATAAGTTTCTTGTAATCTATGCGATATCTGTATCCAGCTGCCCACAAAGATTTCCGAAAGGCCAGTTCGGGCTTGGTATTTTTACCCCTTATTTTGCTCATTATCTTTGAACGTTCAGGGGTCGTATAAAATCCGGAAGCTTCGTTGAATCGAGGGACTTTAATTTTTATTTCACTATAGCTTTTGGCCATAAGGTAAGATAACAAAAAACCCAAACTCCTTTCAAGGAATTTGGGTTCTTCAATTTTAAAAAGTTGGTTTATCCTTTGATACTGGCAGATAAATACTCTCTATTCATACGGGCAATGTTCTCAAGCGAGATACCCTTTGGGCACTCCACTTCGCAAGCACCGGTATTGGTGCAATTGCCAAAGCCTTCCAAATCCATTTGGCGCACCATGTTCATCACGCGATCGGCCGCTTCTACCTGACCTTGCGGCAATAAGGCAAATTGCGAAACTTTGGCTGAGGTAAATAGCATGGCACTGGCATTTTTACAAGCCGCAACACAGGCACCACAACCAATGCAGGTAGCGGCATTAAATGATTTATCGGCCATCTCTTTTTCGATGGGGATGGCGTTGGCATCTACTGGTCGCCCCGATGTATTTACCGAAATGAACCCACCTGCTTGCTGAATGCGGTCAAATGAGCTTCGATCTACAACAAGGTCCTTAATTACCGGAAATGCTTTTGCCCGCCAAGGTTCTATTACAATGGTATCTCCATCATTAAAACTGCGCATGTGCAATTGACAAACGGTTATTCTAGAATCCGGGCCATGGGGCCTTCCGTTGATCATCAACGAACAGGTACCGCATATGCCTTCTCTGCAATCGTGATCAAATTCAATAGGCACTTCACCCTTGGCAATCAGTTCTTCGTTTAAAATATCGAGCATCTCTAAAAAAGACATGTCGCTTTCAACGCCATCCAAGGTATAATCGACCATTTTTCCTTTGGTGTTGCCATCCTTTTGGCGCCAAATTTTCAAAAATAATTTCATCTGTAATTTTTTTAGTTTTAAATATGTCAGATGTAATTCGCCAAGTACCTAAGTCAATAATTCCGAACTAAGGTGTGGCTCCTTTCATAGCAATATTATTTGTATGATCTTGTTTTTACTTCAATATTTTCATACTTCAAATCTTCTTTGTGTAATTTGGCATCCTTGGGTTCTCCTTTATACTCCCAGGCCGACACAAATTTGAAGTTTTTATCATCTCGTAAAGCTTCTCCTTCAGGCGTTTGGTATTCTTCCCTAAAGTGGCCGCCACAAGATTCGTTTCGTTCCAAGGCATCTTTGGCAAAAAGCTCACCCAATTCCAAGAAATCGGCCACACGGCCCGCTTTCTCCAATTCTTGGTTTTTTGATTCTGCTTCCCCGGGTACTTTAACGTTTTCCCAAAAGTCTTTGCGAAGGGCGGCAATCTCGTTAATGGCTTCTTTTAAATCTTTTGCATTTCTTGACATACCACATTTGTTCCACATGATCTTGCCCAAGATTTTATGGTAATAATCCACAGAGTGGGTGCCTGCTCCAGACATTAATTTGTTGATTCGATCGTGAACATTTTGCTCTGCTTCGTCAAACTCTTTGCTGTCTGTAGGAATGGGACCCGTTCTAATATCACTGGCCAATTGATCACCAATGGTGTATGGTAGCACAAAATAACCATCTGCCAGTCCTTGCATTAAGGCCGAAGCCCCAAGGCGGTTGGCTCCATGGTCACTGAAATTGGCCTCGCCAGCGGCATAGCAATTGGGTATGGTGGTTTGAAGATTATAATCAACCCATAGACCTCCCATGGTATAATGAACCGCAGGATAAATCATCATTGGAGTTTTGTAAGGATTCTGATCTACGATTTTTTCGTACATCTGAAACAGGTTACCGTATTTGGCCTCGACAACTTCTTCACCTAATTTTCTTACCGTGGCCTCATCGGGATTTTTTAGACCAGAGGTCAAGGCTTTTTCACGACCATAACGCATAATGGCCGCACTAAAGTCCAAGTAAACGGCCTCACCTGTTTTGTTTACACCATAACCAGCATCACAGCGTTCTTTTGCTGCCCTTGACGCTACATCACGCGGCACCAAGTTTCCAAAAGCTGGGTAACGACGCTCTAAATAGTAATCCCTATCCTCTTCCTTGAGTTCTGTTGGTTTCAGTTTGCCTTGCTGAATGGCTTTGGCGTCTTCTAATTTTTTGGGCACCCAAATACGACCATCATTTCGCAACGACTCAGACATCAAGGTCAATTTAGACTGATGGTCCCCAGAGACCGGAATACAGGTAGGGTGTATTTGAGTAAAACAAGGATTCGCGAAAAAAGCGCCTCGTTTGTGTGCTTTCCAAGCTGCCATGACATTGGCTCCCATACAATAGGTAGAGAGGTAAAAAAGATTTCCATAGCCTCCCGATGCAATAACAACAGCATGGGCAGAATGTCTTTCAATTTCACCGGTAACCAAATTTCTGGCGATTATTCCTCTTGCTTTCCCATCGACCAGGACCAAATCCAACATCTCATGACGTGTATGCGATTTGATTTTGCCGCGGTGTATTTGACGGTTCATGGCAGCGTAAGCCCCCAATAACAATTGTTGGCCTGTTTGCCCTTTGGCATAAAACGTTCTGGAAACCAAAACACCACCAAATGAGCGATTGTCCAAAAGGCCTCCATATTCACGTGCGAAGGGCACACCTTGCGCCACGCATTGGTCAATGATATTTGTTGAAACTTCGGCCAAACGATACACGTTGCCTTCTCTAGATCGGTAGTCACCCCCTTTTATGGTATCATAGAATAAACGATATACACTATCACCATCACCTTGATAGTTTTTTGCTGCATTGATTCCGCCTTGGGCAGCGATTGAGTGTGCGCGCCTTGGGGAATCTTGATAGCAAAAAGTTTTTACGTTGTAGCCCAATTCGGCCAAGGTGGCCGCTGCCGAACCTCCTGCAAGGCCAGTACCTACCACAATGACGTCGATATTACGTTTATTGGCAGGGTTGACAAGGTCAATGTCATTTTTATGTTTGGTCCATTTATCGGCCAATGGGCCAGCAGGTACTTTTGAATCCAATATTCCCATAATTAATGTGTAATTGGGTTAAGATGGTGGTAGATCGCGATAAAAGCAAAAGCCAAAGGCACTACCACCGAAAATAATTTTGTAAATGATTTTATGGCTGGGGTATACTTGTTGTTGACGCCCATGGTTTGAAACGATGAGGCAAAGCCATGCCATAAATGTAGGCTTAGCAGTACAAATGAGACAACATAAAGTACTGTTCGCCACATTGGCGCAAATTTTTCTACTGTTTCCGCATAATACCGTGTTGGGTCTTCCGGGTTTGCTTCGACATATTTATAGGCCATCTCATGAATCCAAAAATCATAAAAATGCAAGCCCAAGAAGGCAAGAACAACGAGACCCGAATAAATCATGTTCCTTGAAACCCATGGAGCGTTCGCTCCCCCGTTGAATTTGGCATAACGTACATTACGTGCGGCCCGGTTTTGAAATTCAAGCACAAAGCCCATTACGAAATGAACAATCACACCAGCAATCAATATAGGCTGCATTAAAAATTGCACTATGGGATTATAGCCCATAAAATGGGAAGCTTCATTAAAAAACTCTGGCGATATGACCGATGCAAGGTTGATGGTGACGTGTAGCACAAGAAAAATCACTAAAAAAAGACCCGAAAGCGCCATCACAACTTTTCGTGCCAGTGAAGATTTTATCAATCCACTCATTAGGTATTGGTTTTAATAGCAAAGTTACTGCACGGGCTAGTTTTTAACAAACTTTCAACAGCGCAATACCTTTAATTTAGAAACATTTTAAGAAAGGTAATCAAACGTTTGAGTTCTTCATCAAAATTTGATGTTTTTCGCCCAGAAACTTCAACAAAATATCGGCAGTTATGTTTAAAATAAAAATATACAGGGGTATTAGTACAGTTCTATTTTTTGAACGATATTGAATTGAATTAAGACCACCGACCGACCAGACCATGGATATTGCCCTATTATCAATTAGTTTAAATGTACATTCGACCAGAAGAATAGCAGAAGAGGCGCAAAACATGGGCCATTATGTAGAGCTTATCGATCATACAAAATGCTCTGTGAAATTAGGAACGGGCAAACCTAAGATTTTCTTAGGGGAAGAAGATGTGACCGACGAGTTTGATGCCATCATACCCCGAATTGGCGCGAAAGTTACCCGCCATGGCGCGGCCATCGTCAAACAGTTTGAGATGAATGGCACATTTAGCACGGCCCGCTCCCTTGGCATAACAAGGGCACGAAACAAAGTGCGTACCATGCAAATAATGGCCCGAAAGGGCATTCCCATACCTGAGACGCTTTTTTCAATTAATCCTGACAATATAGAAGCACAGATAAAATTATTGGGGGGGCCTCCGGTAATCATCAAACTTCAAGAAGGCACCCAGGGATTGGGGGTTATTTTGGCCGAAAGCAAAAAATCGGCAAAATCAATCATCGATACTTTTTACAAAATGGATACCAGCATTTTACTGCAAGAGTTTATTGAAGAAGCCAACGGTGAGGACGTACGTATTTTTGTTGTTGGAGATAAAGTCGTTGCCAGCATGAAGCGTATCAGTGAAATAGATGAATTTCGTTCCAATGTGCACCGAGGTGGCGCAACCTTGGCCATCAACCCTACTTCAAAGGAAAAAGAAATAGCTCTAAATGCGGTCAAATATTTAGGCTTGGGTGTAGCAGGAGTTGATTTGATGCGATCTAAAAGAGGACCCTTATTAATTGAAGTAAACGCCTCGCCAGGCTTAAAGGGGATTGAGAGTGCAACGGGCATCAATATTGCCGAACATATCATAAAATACGTTGAAAAAAATGGGCGGAGAAAGAGATAATAAAACCATTAGCATCAATGGCCATGAAGTGCTGCCAGGCACCACTAAATTGGTCAGTATCGAAATTGCCCGATTGCCAACGGGCACTTTGATTGACATTCCCGTACATGTGTTCAATTCAAAAAAAGAAGGTCCAACGGTGCTCGTACAGGCTGGACTACATGGTGATGAAATCAATGGGATAGAAACCTTAAGGCGCATGTTGCAGCTTGGTGAATTTACGACAAATAGAGGCGCGGTCATTGTAGTGCCCATTTTGAACGTTTTCGGATTTATACATTTTTCAAGGGACGTTCCCGATGGTAAAGATGTCAATCGTAGTTTTCCTGGTAGCCGTTTGGGATCTTTGGCCAGCCGAATGGCCTACCACTTTACCAATGAAATATTGCCCCAAATAGATTTTGGCATCGATTTACATACAGGGGGAGCTCAGCGAAGCAATTATCCCCAGGTTCGATATACCGAAGGCGATGAGACAAGTGAGAAAATGGCATTGCAATTTAATGCGCCGTTCTACTTTTCATCACGATTGATAACAGGGTCATTCAGAAAAGCGGCCCACAAATTGGGTAAGCCGATCATTGTTTATGAAGCGGGTGAGAGCATGCGCTTTGATGAAATGGCCATAACTACTGCCATTCAAGGCATTCGTAATGTATTTGCCGGTTTGGATATGTCAAAGGAAGAAGACAAATCCAATACCAAGTCGTCCATACACCTGCAAAACACTAAATGGGTAAGAGCTTCACGCGCTGGAATGTTTATTCCAGAGGTTAAAAACGGAGCACTTATACAAAAAGGGCAGGTATTGGGTAAGGTCACAGATATTTTTGCCAAAAAAAGCAAAGAAATCAAATCGCCCATGGAAGGGTATGTGATATGCTTAAATCATCAGGCCGTGGTCAATCAAGGTGATGCACTTTTTCATGTGGGCAAATAAAAGACCGACCCTGGTTTTTATGCAGATGCTTTACGGGATTTGATATTGGAAAGGCTCCAAGTAATTGCTTCTTCCAAGTCTGAGAACTGGCGGATACCATACTGGAAGAATAGCCGTTCAAGTACGAGACTGGCAAAGCTACCTTGAGTATTGCCAACCACTGAATAAAAATCCAATTGGTGCCTATTATGATAAAATTTGGACCAATCTTTGGCCACCACTTGGTAGCTGTTTACCCTATTGGAGATGTATGCAACGGGATTGTCCTTTCCGAAAATTTCGTGGGCGGCTTCAATTGCTCTTTTGCCCATTTGCCAACTAAAAGTGACGCCCTCATGAATTTCAGAAATGACAAGACCTTCAAAATAATAAAAGAATCCAAACTCGAATTCTCGAACCTCCCTTATTTTTTTTACAAAAAAATCAGTGTCTTTAACCCTTTTCATGAATCAAACCTCCTTTAAACAGTAAGTTCTAAGATAATGAATTTATGGAAATCGTTTGTAAGCATGCTATTTTTGGAGGTTCTCAATTTTCCATACTTTTCAATTGAATGCCCAATGCCTTGGTTGATAATTGTACTTCAATCAGCGAAAGCAATAGCGAAACCATTAAAAAAACGAGACTTATGCCAAATACGATATTGGCGAATATGGGCATTTCAACATAGATCAAAAACATGGTTACTGCCGATAATAAAAAACTGATTATGGCCGTAGCCTGCATATTTTTAATAATGCCCAAACGTTTTCGCAGTTGGTTTATTTGTTTTTTTAGGGGCGATGAGGATTGTTCTTCAAATTGCTTGTGCAACTGTCGAATCAATGCCGCTATGGCCAAATAACGGGCATTATACGCAAGCATTGTCAACGAAATGGCCGGGAAAAGTAAAGCTGGTATACTAAGTGTCAATTGCATTTATTCTATTTCAAATTGAATTTTTTCAACAGTGCCGTTTAACGCAAGCTCCACCTCGTATTTACCTTTGGGCAAATATGTTTTTCCATTTTTAGCTTCGGTTAGCTTCATTTTGTTTTTCTTTAAAAAATCACTCTTTCCTTTTTTGGTAAAAGCAACATCATAAGCCAACACATTTAAGCCTTTGTCCGCTTTCAAGTTTGTAGCGCTAACTTCAATACCATCCATAGTTTTCACTGTTGCGGTACAATCACCGCTCTGGCTGCTATAAAAATGAACGTCAAGGCCAGGGGTTCTTGGTGTGCCCCATTGGCCCCAGCTATTGCCCCAATTATTGGAATGCCTGATGTTCTCAACTTTGAATAAGACAAGGGATTTTGCCATTTTTTGGGCATCCAAGGCTTGCAATGTGGCTATATCGGCCTTGTAAATGCTTCTACCGTGGGTGCCGACCAATAAGTGTTGTGCTTCGGGTTGAATAACCAGATCGTGCACCGCTACATTTGGCATTCCATTTTGGAAAATTTCCCACGAAGCACCTTGATCAAATGAGGCGTATAAACCATTGTCCGTTCCTACAAAGAGTAGGTTTTCGTTAACCGGATCTTCGACCAAAGCATTCACGGGTGAAGTTGGTATGTTGCCCGTTATATTTTTCCAAGTTTTGCCGTAGTCATCACTCATGAACACATAGGGGGTAAAATCATCCCATCGGTACCCGTTCAAGGTGGCGTAGACTCTTTCTTTTTTATGTTTGGAAGCTGCCACTTCACTAACCCAAAAATCCTTGGGCAGACCGTTGGATATATTTGTCCAGCTGCCTCCGCCATTTTGCGAAACATGGATCAATCCATCATCACTGCCTGCATAAAGCAACCCAAATTTAAATGGTGATTCAGTAATGCTGGTCAAGGTGCCATAGGCTACATTACCAGAACGCCCACCTTGGGTCAAATCGTCGGAAATGGCTTCCCAATCATCACCTTGATTGAGCGAGCGGTGCAATTTGTTGCCTCCCAAGTACAAAATATCTTGGTTATGGGGCGACAATAAAATGGGTGTTTGCCAATTAAAGCGATAGGGAGCTTCTCCTAATTCATGTTTGGGTTGAATACGTTGATTTTTTTTGTTGGCAAGATCTAATCGAAAGTAATTACCAAACTGAAATCCAGTATAGACAATGTTAGAGTTGCGGTTGTCTATTTGTACTTGCATACCATCGCCGCCCATAATCGAATGCCATGGATTTTGACCTGTTGAATGCCATCTGCGATTTTCATCGTTATTGTGGGCCCCCATCCAAACCCCATTGTCTTGAAGGCCCCCGTATACATTGTAAGGTTTTTCATTGTCTACATTAATGGCATAAAACTGACCAACAGTGGGTGAGTTGTTCTTCATCCAATTTTCACCATCATCATAACTTATATTGACGCCACCATCGTTGCCGTTGATCAAATGACCTGGTTTTTTCGGATTGATCCAAAGTGCGTGATGATCTGAATGCACGTTTTCCTTACCAATGGAAGTAAATGTATTTCCACCATCTTCAGACATGACCAAAGGGACCCCGGCAAGATATATTTTGTCTTTGTTATTTGGGTCTACCCTAATTTGGGCAAAGTAGTAACCATAACTATAAAAAAGGTCATCAATATAATCTTGGTTCATTTTTTTCCAAGTTTTACCGGCATCGTCACTGCGATAGACTTCGGCACCTATAACTGGGGTATCAAACAATAAAGAATTTGCACTCTCAAGATATTTAGCCAAGTCGGCGGGTTGCACGGCACCATCGCGAACCATGTTCTTGACATTTTCAGCGCGGTATTTTTCTTGAAAGCCATTATTTTTCAAGAAGTCATTTAATTTTTTATCGTCCAAGGCCAAAAAAGTGGCTTTGCCCATGGTAGTAAAATCATCCTTTTCCAAATCTTCAGATGATTCTTTTTCGTCAAATCTTTTATCTCGTCTGTATTGATTGTCATGCACCGCATAAACCGTATTCTCATCAAAAACGGCAAGGCCAATTCGGCCGACCCCTTCACCCGTGGGAAAACCACTCTCTGGGGTGGTTGCCAATTGCCAAGTTGCCCCGGCATCGGTACTTTTATAAATGGCCGAACCATTGCCATTGCCTTTAAAGTCCCAGGCTTTTCTATCTTTTTGCCAAGCGGCTGCATATTGTATGTTGAAATTGCTGGGAGCGTGGGCGACATCGATAATGCCTGTTTCATCATTAATGAACAAGGTTCTATTCCAAGTTTTACCACCATCAGTGGTTTTGTAGACACCCCGTTCTTCATTGGGTGAATAAAGATGGCCCGTAACCCCAACAATTACTTCGTTGGGGTTTGAGGGGTTGATTATAATTCGCCCGATATGGTGTGAATCTTCCAAACCCATATTCTTCCAAGTTTTGCCCATATCGGTAGATTTGAGCACGCCGATTCCGGCATATGAAGAACGTGATGCATTGTTCTCGCCCGTGCCAACCCAAATGGTTCCTGAGTTCCAATCAACGGTCACCTCACCCACATTTTGTGTATCGGTATCATCCAAGACCGGTGCAAACGCTATACCGTTGCTTTTTGTATGCCATAGACCTGCTGAGGCATAAGCCACAAAAAACTCATTGGGGTCTTCAGGATTTACATCTAGATCAACCACGCGACCGCTCATTACTGACGGCCCAATATTTACCAAGGGGACATTTTTTAAAATGGAAGATTCGGCCATGGCATTCTTGGTCTGTAATGCACTCAAAACTTCGGCCTTACTGGTCGCTGCTTGTTGGGCACTTGCCAACTGAAAAAACAAAAGGCCCAAGGATATTATTAAGTATCTCATTTGTGGTTGAATTTTAATGATGCGGAAGTTATGAATTTGTCTTGGGTAAACCAATTGACTACATTTGATTAAATAGTTTTTCAAATGAAATACGAACAAATAAACAAGCAGCTTTTTATAAAAAACCGTCAGAAATTTACGGCTCAAATGAAGCCTAAAAGCGTCGCCGTTTTCAACTCCAATGATATTTATCCGATCAGTGCCGACAGCACCATGCCCTTTGAACAGCACAGCGACATCTTTTATTTAAGTGGCGCCGATCAAGAGGAAACCATTTTGGTTTTGTTTCCTGATGCTCTCAGTGCCAAACATCGCGAAATCTTGTTCGTGCGCGAGACCAATGAACACATTGCGGTTTGGGAGGGCGAAAAATTGACCAAAGAAAGGGCGACCCAAGTATCGGGCATTAAGACTATTTACTGGTTGTCTGAATTTGACAAGATATTCTTTGATTTGATGACCGAGGCGGACACCATTTATTTCAACACCAATGAACATTATCGGCAAGCGGTAGAAACACAAACACGTGAAGACCGTTTCATCATCAAGTGCAAACAAGATTTCCCGGCCCATCAGTGGGCGAAGAGCAATCCCATTTTGCAAGAAATAAGAGGGATCAAAGAAGTCGAAGAAATTGCCTTGATGCAAAAGGCCTGTGATATAACCGAGAAGGGTTTCCGTAGAATTTTAAAATACACCAAGCCTGGCATTTGGGAGTATGAATTGGAGGCCGAATTTATACATGAATTAATTAGAAATCGTTCCAAGGGATTTGCCTATACACCTATCATCGCCTCGGGCAACAACGCCAATGTCTTGCACTACATAGAAAACAATCAAAAATGCCTAAGTGGTGATTTGATTTTGATGGACGTGGGGGCCGAGTATGCCAATTACTCAAGTGATATGACGCGAACCATACCTGTAAACGGCATATTTACCAAGCGCCAAAAAGAAGTGTACAATGCCGTATTACGGGTAAAGAACGAAGCCACCAAACTTTTGGTGCCCGGCACGCTATGGGCCGATTATCACAAAGAAGTAGGTAAGATTATGACCTCAGAATTACTTGGTCTTGGATTGTTGGACAAGGCCGATGTCAAGAATGAAAAGAAAGACTGGCCCGCTTACAAAAAATACTTTATGCACGGCACCAGCCACCATATTGGGTTGGACACTCATGACTATGGCGCTTTGAAAACACCCATGAAGGCCAATATGGTCTTTACTGTGGAACCCGGTATTTATATTCCGGCAGAAAAAATGGGAATACGTTTGGAAGATGACGTGGTCATTCAGACAAATGGAGCCCCCTTTAATTTGATGCGCAACATACCCATAGAGGCCGACGAGATTGAAAATTTGATGAACTAAATACTTTAAGAAACCTTCAATAATTGATAGAATTGACAATTAATAAAACATGTATTTCATCGCATCATTCATTCAAGTAGCAGAGATTGAAAAGAAAATGGAAGAAGCGCCAGATAGTGCCTATGAAATTGGGGTGGTTATCGGTACTTATTTGCCGTTTGTGGTCTTGGTGGTGATTGCCTATACCATATATTATTATTCCAAAAAGCGGAAAGATTTGGAGTAACCAATCATTTCGTTGGATTATTGACCGTATTTGAAATGACAAAAACCACCAAAGAAGGCAGCACCCAACCCAATTGAAACTGGCTTAGTGGAATCCATGTAGACATATCTCCCAAGGCGTCTCCCCAACCTGCACTTCCCATAAAATCAGGAATACTAAAAAGGATGGTTGTCAATACCACCCAACGAAACACCCTTGGCGTCGCAAATTTATCTGGCAATACATTAAGTAGGATCAAGACAATGGTGATAGGATAAATAAACATTAGTGCTGGTAGCGCCACTGCGATGATATAGCCCACATTAAATTGCCCCATGACAATCCCTAGCAAGCAACCTAAAATTGCGGTAACCAAATAGGCGGTCTGGGAATTTTTGAATTGGCTTTTTACAAAATCTGCCGTGCCGGTCACAATACCCACTGCCGTTGTAAAACAAGCCAAACTTACTAAAATGGCCAACAACAGATTGGCTGTACTTCCTAAGGTGACAAGACTAATGCCGCTCAAGAGGGCCGTTCTTGAACTATCGGCATCAAATTCGTTATGCACCAAAGCACCAGTAATAATCAATCCAGCATAAATTAAAAACAGGCCAAGACCCGCGAACCAGCCTGCCTTTGCGATCAGTTGTTTTTTTAATGTGTAGGTTGCTTCTTTTTCCTTTAAATTGATGGATATGATGATCACTCCGCCCACTACAATCGCCCCTATGGCGTCAAAGGTTTGGTAACCCTCTAAAATACCATGGGTAAAGGGGCTCTCAAAAGTGGTGGTGCCGAAATTAAAATCGAAATCGAAGAATGCCACTCCTATGATTCCCAATAAAATAAGGATGATTGCTGGCGTGAGCAATTTTCCAATGATGTCCAAAATTTTGGAACGGTTCATCACAAAAAGAAATACCAAAATAAAATAGACAATGCTAGTGGTCAAAGCAGACGAATCAAACAATGGGGCTATACCCATTTCGTGTGTCACTGAAGCTGTTCTGGGCGATGGCAGGCTTATGGAAATAGCATAAACCAAAAAACAGTAAACCAAGCTAAACTTTGGCGACACTTTTTTTGCAAAATCAAAAATAGTACCCTGCAATTTGGCGTGCGCCAAGATGCCCAAAATCGGAATTATTACAGCCGATAAGCAAAATCCGAAGGTTACCCAGAACCAGGCATCACCCGCTTTAAAACCCAGTTGGGGCGGCAAAATAAGGTTGCCGGCACCAAAAAAAAGGGAGAAAAGGGCAAAAGAGACCAAAAGAACCGTTTTTTTGCTATTCATTGCCTTAAATATTTTTGGAAATATAGGTCAATTTTGTATATTGAATCCTTGGTTTTTATATACTTAATGAAGAATGTACACCGTTCATCGAAAAAACATAAAAAACCGTTGGGCTATAAAAATAAAAGAGCTGTAAGAATCGTTCGTCATTAGATAGACCAAAACTATTTTTTTAAACATTTAAAACTAAACTGACTACGGCATTTATCGGTCCCCAAATCGAAACTATGCAACAACCACAAAGACTAGGCTTATGAAAAAAACCCTAACCCCCGACGGCAATAAACTCACCGGAATTTTTTGCAATTTTTTTGGTCATCACTTTGTGGTGTCTAAAAAAGTAACCCAACACATCAAAGAATACCGCTGTTTACATTGCCAAAAACAAGTGTCTACCGATGAGCGAGGCAAGCTCTCTGCCTTAACCCCCCAAATGCAAGAAATCAACAATACGCTTGAAGATATGTACCAAAAACGCAATCGAAAAAGTGTTAAGAAAACAGGCCGCAAGCATGTAGCCTAAATTGTCGTTTTAAAAAGAATTCCAACCTTGGGCTTTTAAAGGTATTTTGGTTCCATCCCTGGCAATCAAATGGGCGCCCATATTTTTTTCAGTCATGTGACCCAAAACCGTAAGATTGGGATTGCCCTTGATTTTAGGAAATTCCTTTTGGTCAATGGTGAACAATAATTCATAATCTTCCCCTCCACTAAGGGCAATCATAGTGCTGTCCATTTTAAACTCTTCGGTGGTTGATATAACCGTTGGGTCCAACGGAATTTTATCCTCATAAAGATGACAGCCCACATTGCTCTGTTCACACAAATGCAAGATTTCAGATGAAAGACCATCACTAATGTCAATCATTGCAGTTGGGTGAACCTCCAATTTTTTCAATAACTCTACAATGTCTTTGCGAGCTTCAGGTTTTAATTGACGCTCCACAATGTAGCTGTACGGTTCTAAATCGGGTTGGTTTTGTGGGTTTACTTTGAAGACCTCTTTCTCCCGCTCCAATACTTGAAGCCCCATATAGGCCCCTCCCAAATCACCGGTAACCACCAACAAATCATTTTCTTTGGCACCGGAACGGTAGACCAAGTCATTCTCATTGGCCTCACCAATTGCGGTAATACTAATGAGCATGCCCTTGGTGGACGAAGTGGTATCGCCACCTACTAAATCAACGCCGTAGAGTTCACAAGCCGCCGCAACCCCGGCGTAAAAATCCTCGAGGGCTTCCAAAGGAAATCTATTGGAAACCGCTAATGAAACAGTCACTTGAGTGGCCATGGCATTCATGGCATAAATATCGGACAGGTTCACGACAACTGATTTGTACCCTAAATGCTTTAAGGGCATATAACTTAAATCAAAGTGCACCCCCTCAATCAATAGGTCGGTTGAAATCACCGCTTTCTTTCCATTAAAGTCCAATACGGCAGCATCGTCGCCAATACCCTTAATGGATGATTTTTGTTTAAGACCAAAGTTCTTGGTCAAATGTTTGATGAGCCCAATTTCACCCAATTTTTCCAGTGCTGTCCTTGCTTGATTTTTATCTTCCAACATGGCGCAAAAATAAGCCCAATTATTTTAAATTGTATCTTTACATGTCACCAATGCAGCGCTATGAAAAAAATGTTTGTGTCCCTCATTTGTTGTGTCTTAATGGGCCTTATTTCTTGTAGTTCAGATAATAACCCTATCACAGGTCCAATTACAATAACAGATGATGACCCCGTAATTATTACGGATGATGAAGTACCCACTTCAAACTTTGTTCCTTGTGAGAATGGCATGGTCAATGATTATCCATGCAACGGGTTTGATTTGGTCGGACAAATAACTTTGCCTCAATTTTCGGCATCTTCGGCCAATGATATTTGGGGATGGACAGATACTGTCTCAGGCAATGAATACGCCTTGATAGGCCTTAATAATGGCACTGCCTTTGTCGACATTACCGATGGTGAGAACTTGGTCTACTTGGGCAAATTGCCCACGGCGACAGGCTCCAGTACCTGGCGAGACATCAAGATTTACCAAGATTTCGCTTTCATTGTTTCAGAAGCTTCGGGGCATGGAATGCAAGTTTTTGATTTATCAAAATTGAGAAACGTTAGTAACCCACCTCAAGAGTTTTCCGCGGACACAAGGTATACTGGTATTGGTAACGCCCATAATGTGGTCATCAATGAAAATTCTGGTTTTGCTTACCCCGTGGGAACTGCAAGGGTTGACGCCTTTGGAGGTGGAGTTCATTTTATAGATATACAAGATCCGCTCAATCCCCTCGGCGTCGGAGGTTATGGTGCGAACGGCTATACTCACGATGCTCAGGTCATAACTTATTCCGGGCCTGATACTGACTATTCAGGCAAAGAAATATTCATCGGGTCAAATGAAGATCAAATTGCCATTGTTGATATTACCGATAAGGGAAATCCAGTGGAGATTGCCGCTTTGAATTATAGTAATTTGGGCTATACCCACCAAGGTTGGTTTACGGAAGACCAGCGCTATTTTTTATTGGGTGATGAACTCGACGAAATTCAATTTGGTTTTGATTCGCGAACATTGGTCTTCGATTTACAAGATCTTGACAGTCCTGTTCTACATACCAGTTATTCTGGGCCTACGGCAGCCATTGACCATAATGGGTATGTTTTGGGTGATGAATTTTATTTGGCCAACTATACGGCTGGGGTGCGGCTACTAGACATCTCTGACATTGAAAACAGAAACATTTCTGAAATTGCTTTTTTTGACACTTATCCTACTGATGACAACGCTTCTTTCAACGGGGTCTGGAGTGTTTATCCCTACTTTTCCAGCGGTAAAATATTGGTCAGCGACATCAATTCGGGCCTAATAGTGATTCAAAAATCAAATTAAATTTATTATCTCAAAGCGCTATGAGGTCACCTTTCTTTTTAAGCCTTTTATTGCTCATGTCATGCTCCCAAAATGATGATGTGAACCCCTTGGATTCCGAACAAGACGATAATCCTAATGCGTTTAAAGAATTGGTTTGGTTCAAGACCATAGGAGGCTCCGGGGAAGATACAGCGCAGGCCATCATACAAACTTCAGATGGCGGCCTTGCGATTTTGGGCCACACCAATAGTATCGACGGCGACATTGTTGATAAATCGTTGGAGGTCAATGATTATTGGTTGATTAAGATGAATGTTGATGGCAATCTACAATGGAACAAGACCTATGGAGGCAGTAAAGATGATCGCGGCCAACAGCTTATAGAAACTGATGACGGTGGCTTTGCGATTGTAGGGTATTCTATGAGTGACGATAGGGACGCCAGCAATAATGAGGGCTTTCATGATAATTGGATTCTTAGACTCGATGCTTCGGGCACTATCTTATGGGAGCGAAGCTTTGGTTTTTCTGGCCATGACCATTCTTATGATGTGCTGCAAACAAGTGATGGGGGCTTCTTTTTTTCCGGTTTTCTAGATGTGACCCAATCACAGGGCGAAGGCAACTTTGGTAAAGGTGAATACTTGACCCGCCATGGTGTGGGTGAATTTTGGGGCACTAAATTGGACGCGGACGGCAATCTACAATGGCGCAGATATTTTGGGGGCACCAATAATGATCGTGCACACGGAGTGGTGCAAGCCAATGATGGCGGCTTCGTAATGGCGGGATTCTCAGAAAGTGATGATTTTGATATTTCAAACTCCAAGGGCAGTTATGACTTTTGGGTAGTCAAGATAGATAAGAACGGGAATATGATTTGGGAAAAATCGTTTGGTGGCTCAGGCATTGAAATCGCTTATGATATAACTAAAAATGGCGAAGGCGGCTACAGTATTGTGGGCAATACCTTTAGTACCGATACCGATGTAAGCAAAAACAACGGTGAGTCGGATGTTTGGTTGATCAACATTGATGATAATGGCAATCTACTTTGGGAAAAGACCTATGGTGGCAGCGCGTTTGATGCTGCACAAGGGATAAGCCTTGCCGCAAATGGAGGCTTTGTAATGGCAGGCAATACCAAGAGTATGGACGGAGATGTTCAAGAAAATTTGGGCGAAAATGATATTTGGCTCATAACAACCAAACGCAATGGAGAGTTGCTTTATCAAAAAACATTTGGTGGTCTGGGCTTGGATTATGGCTTTGATGCCATACAGACCAATGACGGAAGTCTTGTCATTGTCGGTGAAACAGCGAGCACCAACATCTTTAACACTCAAATTAAGGGGCCTAAAGATGCACTGGTCATCAAGGTGCGGTAAATTGCCATAACTTTTCGGCCTACGTCAAGTATTACAGGGGATACTACCATAGATAGACCCTATAGATCAATACGTTATTATAATGTTAGGAAACAAGGTAAAAACCTACTTATATCCTATATTTGTAAGCTATTTAGAATTAATCCAATTTAGAATGATAAAAGTATCTGAAATCGCCAAACAAAAAGTGGTCTCATTGATGACCGAAGGCGGATATGATTCATCCACCGATTATGTTCGGGTTGGGGTTAAAAGTGGGGGCTGCAGTGGCTTGTCATACGAACTTGATTTTGATAAAAAAATCGAAGAAACAGACAAAGTTTTTGAAGACAACTCCATTCGTATAGTGGTCGATAAAAAAAGCTTCCTATACTTGGTTGGCACTACGCTGGAATATTCAGGGGGATTGAATGGCAAAGGATTTGTATTTAATAACCCTAATGCCCAACGTACCTGTGGTTGTGGCGAAAGTTTTTCACTCTAAATTGTTTGATTGCAAATTATCAATAGTCTTATTGAAAAATTATGGCATATACTGAAGAAGAATTAAAAAAAGAACTGGAAACCAAAGAATACGAATATGGTTTCTATACCGATATAAAATCTGACACCTTCCCAAAAGGCTTGAGTGAAGACATTGTGATTGCCATATCACAAAAAAAGCAAGAGCCCGAGTGGATGACGCAATGGCGTCTTGACTCTTACCGTCATTGGAAAGAGATGTTAGAACCCGAGTGGGCCAACATCAAATATAAAAAACCTGATTTTCAAGCGATTTCATACTATTCAGCACCCAATAGCAAGCCTAAGTATGACAGTCTTGATGAGGTGGACCCGGAATTGTTGGAGACCTTCAAAAAACTTGGTATTTCACTCGACGAGCAGAAAAAATTGGCCGGGGTGGCCGTTGATATCGTGATGGACTCTGTCTCCGTAGCCACCACATTTAAAAAGACTTTGGCAGAAAAGGGCATTATATTTTGCTCTATTTCTGAAGCCATAAAAGAACATCCTGAACTGGTTAAAAAATACATAGGTTCCGTTGTGCCCCAACGAGACAATTTTTACGCAGCTTTAAATTCGGCGGTATTCTCTGATGGCAGTTTCTGCTATATACCCAAAGGCGTTCGCTGCCCCATGGAGCTGTCCACCTATTTTCGAATTAACCAAGCCGGTACCGGACAATTTGAACGTACCTTGGTCATTGCCGATGAAGGCAGTTACGTGAGTTACTTAGAGGGCTGTACCGCGCCATCACGAGATGAGAACCAGTTGCATGCAGCTGTTGTAGAGCTAATCGCATTGGACAATGCCGAAATCAAATATTCCACCGTTCAAAATTGGTACCCCGGCGATAAGGAAGGCAAAGGCGGAGTTTACAATTTTGTAACCAAAAGGGGCATCTGCGAGAAGAATGCAAAAATATCTTGGACACAGGTAGAAACTGGTTCGGCGATAACTTGGAAATACCCATCATGCATATTGAAGGGCGATAATTCTATTGGTGAATTCTATTCCATTGCCGTCACCAATAACCACCAACAGGCCGATACGGGCACAAAAATGGTTCATTTGGGCAAAAACACGAAAAGCACGATTATTTCAAAAGGAATATCTGCTGGGCACTCCCAAAACAGTTACCGCGGCCTAGTGCAGGTCAATAGTAGGGCCGAGAATGCCCGTAACTTTTCGCAGTGCGATTCGCTTTTAATGGGCAATCAATGCGGCGCTCATACTTTTCCATATATAGAGGCCAAAAACAAAACCGCCCAAATTGAACATGAGGCCACCACCAGTAAAATTGGGGAAGACCAAATCTTTTATTGCAATCAACGGGGAATAGACACTGAAAAGGCCATCGCACTGATTGTAAATGGTTTCAGCAAAGAGGTTTTGAACAAGTTGCCTATGGAATTTGCCGTTGAAGCTCAAAAATTATTGGAAATAAGCCTAGAGGGCTCAGTTGGATAAAATTAATCGTCAGATGAAAAAAATATTATTTATAAGTTTCATTTTAATGCTTGCCAGCTGCAAGCAAGCTTCGAAAGAGGTGGCACAATCAGCTAATAGTGAGTCTCAACTAAAAGCAGAACCCCTGCGATTGTACACCTTTGATGGCGGTACTGTTCAAGTGAATCAATTGGAACTGTTTTCTCAAGATACCACCTATGAAGGGGAAACCAAGCAATTTGCCGATGCCTTTTATGTGATTGTGCACCCAAAAGGCACCTTGATGTGGGATGCCGGTTTACCAGAGAGTTTAGTGGGCATGCCCGAGCCTTATACAGACCCAAGTGGCGCTTTTACGGTATCAAGAAAGGACTCTGTGGTCAATCAACTGGCATCCATTGGAATGAAGCCATCAGATATTGACTTTTTGGCACTATCACACACCCATTTTGATCATAGTGGACATGCCAGTACTTTTAAAGAGGCTACCTGGTTGGTTCAAGAAAAAGAATATGAATGGGTAACAAGTGAAGAAATGCAAAATAGCAATGCCGATGTATATAATGCAATCAAAGATTTAACAAACATCAAAAAATTAAATGGCGACTACGATGTCTTTGGAGACGGTTCTGTGGTCATGAAGTTTATGCCGGGTCATACGCCAGGTCACCAAGTCTTGTTCTTGAATCTTGCAGAGCATGGACCATTATTGTTATCAGGAGATTTATATCATTTTTATGAGAATAGGGAATATAAACGAATCCCAATTTTTAATTACGACGTAAAAGAAACCATGAAGAGCATGGAGGCATTTGAAATTTTTGCGGTAGAAAAAGGAGCTCAGGTGTACTTGCAGCATCAACCGGATGATTTTGAAAAAATGCCCAAGGCACCCAAGTATTTAAAATAAAATTGAAAGTATAAGCAATGTTAGAGATTAAGAATTTACACGCAAGTGTTGAAGATAAAGAAATACTAAAAGGCATCAACCTTAAGGTCAATGCAGGCGAGGTACATGCCATTATGGGACCCAATGGTTCGGGTAAAAGTACTTTGGCGGCAGTAATCGCAGGAAAAGAAGAATTTGAAGTTGATAAGGGTACTATTGCCCTAGATGGAGAAGACTTGGAAGAACTGGCGCCTGAAGAAAGAGCCCATAAGGGAATATTTCTTTCCTTTCAATATCCGGTTGAAATACCGGGGGTTTCGGTGACCAATTTTATGAAAACGGCCATCAATGAATCCAGAAAGGCCAAAGGATTGGAAGACATGCCTGCGAATCAAATGTTGAAGTTGATTCGAGAAAAAGCCGAGATGCTCGAAATTGACCGCAAGTTTTTGTCACGTTCGCTCAACGAAGGTTTTTCTGGAGGCGAGAAAAAAAGAAATGAAATATTTCAGTTGGCCATGTTGGAACCCAAATTGGCCATTTTGGATGAAACCGACTCGGGCTTGGATATTGACGCCCTGCGCATAGTGGCCAACGGTGTCAATAAATTGAAAGGCAAAGACAATGCAATCATAGTCATAACGCACTACCAGCGGTTGTTGGAATACATAGTGCCCGATTTTGTGCACGTCTTGCATGATGGTAAAATTGTCAAATCAGGAGGTAAAGAGTTGGCACTTGAACTCGAAGACAAAGGGTACGACTGGATCAAACAAGAAGCAACCGTATAATATTGATTGCTATGGATTTAAAAGAAAAATTGGTTTCATCCTTTTTGGCCTTTGAGAATTCGGTTGACTTAGACAATCCGGTTCACGATGTTCGCTCAGAAGCCATCAAGAACTTTGAAGCAAAAGGGTTTCCCACCAAGAAGCAAGAAGCTTGGAAGTATACTTCTTTGAATAACTTGTTGCGTACAGATTTCAGTATATTTCCGAGAGAGGATAACGCACTTGAATACAAAGACGTTAAAAAATATTTTCTACATGAGGTGGATACCTATAAAATAGTATTTATTGATGGTGTGTACAGTTCATATCTTTCAGAGACCACCCATGATGGCGTCGATGTTTGTTTAATGAGTTCTGCATTTACGAAACCCATGTATCGCGCCACCATTGAAAAATACTTTAACAAGGCCGCTTCAAAAGACGAGTCATTGACCACTTTGAATACGGCATTTTGTAAAGAAGGGGCATATATCAATATCCCCAAAGGAAAGGCGCCCAGAAAACCGATTCAAATTCTCCATTTTGCTACAGGTAACGAGGCTTCGTTGATGCTACAGCCAAGAAATTTGATTATTGTTGAAGAAAATGCTGAGGTACAAATCATAGAACGGCATCAAAGTTTGACCTCCAACGAGGTGTTTACGAATGCCGTCACCGAAATTTTCGCAGCCAAAAGTGCTAGGGTGGACTATTATAAGGTTCAGAACGACACGAATGTGGCCTCGCTTATTGATAACACCTATATTGATCAAAAAGGGAAAAGCCATGTTAGCGTGCACACCTTTTCCTTTGGAGGAAAATTAATTCGAAACAACCTCAATTATTTCCAAGACGGCGAATATATTGATTCAACCCTTAAAGGGGTGTCCATATTGGGAGAAAAGCAACATGTTGACCACCATACTTTGGTGCACCATGCCCAACCCAATTGCGAAAGCCATCAAGATTATAAAGGTATATATGGCGAAAATTCAACGGGGGTTTTCAATGGGAAGATCATTGTTGACAAAATCGCCCAAAAAACAAATGCCTTTCAGCAGAACAATAATATTTTGATCAGCGACAAGGCGACCATAAATACAAAGCCACAGCTTGAGATATTTGCTGATGATGTCAAATGTTCCCATGGTTGTACCATTGGCCAATTGGATGAAGATGCTTTGTTTTATTTGCAATCACGGGGCATTCCCAAAAAGGAGGCCACTGCACTATTGATGTATGCCTTTGCCAACAATGTGTTGGAAAGTGTTCGCCTACCTGAATTAAAAATTAGAATCAATAAGCTCATCGCCAACAAATTGGGTGTGCGTGTTGGTTTTGAACTCTAAAAGCCAATCAAATGATCAAAGTAGGGCTTGATGTGGCAAAAATTAGAGAGGATTTCCCTATTCTAAAAAGAAAGGTCAATGGCCATAACTTGGTCTATTTAGATAATGCCGCTACCTCACAAACCCCTCGACAGGTCATTGATGTTATCGTTGATTATTACCAAAGGCTAAATGCCAACATTCATAGGGGCGTACACACTCTTTCACAAGAAGCTACAGATGCCTATGAACAGGCACGTATAAAAATTCAGAAACATTTCAACATTGCTAAAAACCACGAGGTAATATTGACTTCGGGCACAACACATAGCATTAATATAGTGGCCAATGGTTTTACTTCACTTTTGCAAAAAGGTGATGAGCTTTTGGTATCTGCCATGGAACACCACTCCAATATAGTACCCTGGCAAATGCTTTGCGAACGCACGGGAGCAGTACTAAAGGTAATCCCCATGAACAATGAAGGCGATTTGGTAATGGGCGAATATCACAAACTGCTTTCCCACAATACCAAGTTGGTATTCTGCAACCATGTATCCAATGCCCTTGGGACTATAAATCCTATAAAGGAGATTATTGAAGCTGCCCACCAAAAAGGGGCTGCAGTTTTAATTGATGGGGCCCAGGCGGCCCCACATATAAAAGCAGATTTACAATCGCTCGATGTTGATTTTTATACCATTTCGGCTCATAAAGTTTGTGGTCCAACAGGGATTGGTATGTTATATGGTAAAGAATCTTGGTTGAATAAGCTACCCCCATATCAAGGAGGAGGGGAAATGATTGCTGAAGTGACTTTTGAAAAAACCACTTATGCAGATTTGCCCCATAAATTTGAAGCCGGAACCCCCAATATTTGCGGCGGGATCACTTTTGGCGCCGCTTTGGATTATATGAATGCCATTGGTTTTGAAGAAATTGCAGCTTATGAGCACGAACTGTTGCACTACGCGACGTCTGAATTGTTAAAAATAGAAGGACTTAAAATTTACGGCACCGCTAAAAACAAAACATCAGTGATATCATTTAATATAGAGGGCATACACCCTTATGATATGGGCACTATTTTAGATAAACTGGGCATTGCGGTCCGCACAGGGCACCATTGTGCACAACCCATAATGGATTTTTACAAAATTCCAGGTACGGTAAGGGCCAGTTTTTGCTTTTATAATACCCAAGAGGAAGTTGATGTGTTGGTGACAGCTGTTAAACGGGCAAAAAACATGTTGTTGTAATTACCCTGAAATTAGTATTCATGTATTGACCAAAACGTCGATACGTATTTTTAACCAAAAGAATGACAATAAAAGCTATACAAGAAGAAATCGTAGATGAGTTTTCAATGTTTGAAGATTGGATGCAACGCTATGAATATATGATTGAGCTGGGCAAATCATTGCCTTTGATAGATGAACAATATAAAACCGATGATAATATCATTAAAGGTTGCCAAAGCAAGGTATGGGTCCATGCCGAACTGGATGACGACAAATTGGTTTTTACGGCAGACAGTGATGCCGTCATCACCAAAGGTATCATTGCCATTTTGATCAGGGCCTTCAGTAATCAGAAACCCCAAGACATTATTGATGCCAATACCGATTTTATCGATGAAATAGGTTTGAAAGAACATTTATCGCCCACAAGGGCCAACGGTTTGGTCTCCATGATCAAACAACTTAAATTATATGCCGTTGCATACCAAACACAATTGAACTAAAATGAGCGAAGAAACAACAATAAATACTGCCGAGTTGGGCGAAAAAATAGTCAGGGTTCTAAAAACAATTTATGATCCAGAAATTCCTGTGGATATATATGAATTGGGTCTGATCTACGACGTTTTTGTCAATGAAGACAATGATGTAAAAATCTTGATGACTTTAACATCACCTAATTGTCCGGTAGCTGAAACATTGCCAGTTGAAGTAGAAGAAAAGGTCAAATCACTGGATGCAGTCAAAGATGCTGAGGTTGAAATCACTTTTGACCCACCTTGGACACAAGAGTTGATGAGTGAAGAGGCAAAGCTCGAACTGGGACTGTTATAAATATTGAGCATGTCTGAAATTGTAAACAGAGTGGCGCAGAGCAACCTGGTCACCTTTGATCTTGAAGACCTTTATCCTCAGGGGGAGCGCTTTCTCTTTGATATCAAAGACTGGCTTTTTGAAGGTCTTATTTTGCGTGAAAAAGAATTTCGCATCCAGATTGAACAAAAAGATTGGTCTCAATTCAAAGACGCCTATGTGGCTCTTACGTGTTCTACCGATGCCATTGTTCCAGGTTGGGCATATATGTTGGTTACTTCAAGACTATGTCCCTATGCCAAAAAGGTCATAGTGGGCGACTTAGAACAATTGGAATCATCCATATATCAACCCATACTTGAAAAACTTGATGTTTCAATATATAAAGACAAGCCTGTCATAATTAAAGGTTGTTCCCATAAACCGGTACCTCAAAATGCGTATTTAATGGCCATGGCAAAAATACAACCGGTCGCCAAAAGTGTCATGTACGGCGAAGCCTGCTCTGCTGTGCCACTTTTTAAAAGAAAGTAAAAGTCTTTTTAATAAATAAGTGACTATTCTTATTTTTGCGGGTCTAAAACACTAAACATTACAAAAATCATGAAGAAAACCATTGTAGCAGTAGCCTTTTTGTTTACTGCAGTAACCTTAACAGCGCAGACCGAAGAGGAATTAAAATCCACATTGGGCGCTAAGAAAGATTCGATAGCGGCCATTCAGGGCCGTGCCGATGCCATTCAGGCACAAATTGACGCCTTGCCAGGCTGGAAAAAAGGCGCCTTCGGAACCATTGGAGGCAGTTTATCCAATTTTAATAATTGGTACTCCCAAGGTACCCCTAACAACTCAGCTGGTAACATAGGTATCACCATCAACGCTTTCGCCAACTTAACAGAAGATAAATTCTTTTGGAGAAATGCTTTGACCACTAATTTAAATTGGGTCAAATTGGACGATCAAGATGATCCCACAGATAGTGATAAATTCCGTCAGGCAACCGATGTGTTCAACATCTCATCACTTTACGGACAAAAATTAAGTGAAAAGTTTGCCATTTCGGGCTTAGGTGAATATCGTACCACCATCCTAAGTAATTTCAATGACCCAGGTTATTTGGATTTAGGTGTTGGGGGTACATGGACACCTATTACCAATCTTGTAGTGGTGATTCACCCATTGAACTACAACTTTGTGTTTTCAAATGAAGATACAATTTTCAATTCTTCGTTGGGTGCTAAAATATTGGCTGATTATACGCGTCAAATTGGTGCTGTTGCCTTTAAAACCAACCTCTCATTGTTTCAGAGTTATGAATCTGGTGATTTAAGCAACTGGACATGGACCAACTCTTTCTCTTATACCCTGTGGAAAATGATTGGGGTAGGATTTGATTTCGGTTTAAGAAACAATAAGCAAGAAGCATTAAACTATTCCAATAATGTATTGGGTAATACCGACACTTTTGATACTGTGGACAACGATCTACAAAGTTATTGGACCTTAGGCTTGAGCTATAAGTTTTAATAAACCGTAGCAAAAACTAAATCAAAAAGCCCTTAACAAAAATGTTAGGGGCTTTTTTTGAGGTAGGTTGCAATAGTTCATTGGTTTCAGAAAATAACCTTGGGGAGAGTTATTTCCTTACTCCGAGAACGAATATAGACAGTTGCTCTGGTGTTATATATTTTTTGATGTGTAGGCAAAAGTAATTGTGGTTTAACCTACACCTTCATTTTTCTGACAGAAAAACGAACTTAAAATTCATCTAAATTTTCAGGGTATAAGAAGTTGTTATACGGAAAACGTGTAACATGTATGTCACGTACCTCATCATAAACCCTTTTTCTAAAGTCATCCAAATTCTCCCGATTCAGGGCCGAGATAAAAAGTGCTCGGTCACCAACCTTGTTGTACCATGTTTTTTTCCATTCGTCCAAAGTATAGTGCACATTTGTTTTTATGGTGACCAAATCATCGTCTTCAATGGTTTCAGGTACAAACTGATCAATTTTATTAAAGACCATGATCATTTTCTTGTCGGCACATTTGATTTCACCTAAAATTTTATTGACAGATTCTATGTGCTCCTCAAAATTTGGGTGTGATATATCAACAACATGTAATAACAGATCGGCCTCCCTAACTTCATCCAAGGTGCTTTTAAAACTTTCCACCAATTGGGTTGGCAATTTTCTTATAAAACCAACGGTATCGCTCAATAAAAAAGGAAGGTTGCCAATGACCACCTTGCGAACTGTGGTATCAAGAGTGGCAAAAAGCTTGTTTTCGGCAAACACATCACTTTTACTGATCACGTTCATCAAGGTCGATTTACCTACATTGGTATAACCTACAAGGGCAACACGAACCAATGCCCCGCGGTTGCCTCTTTGGGTTTCCATCTGTTTATCGATCTTGGTCAACTTTTTCTTTAGCAATGAAATACGATCGCGTACAATACGACGGTCCGTTTCAATTTCAGTTTCACCGGGCCCACGCATGCCTATACCACCGCGCTGTCGCTCAAGGTGGGTCCATAGCCCCGTTAACCTGGGAAGTAAATATTCATATTGTGCCAGTTCTACCTGGGTTCGGGCATAGCTTGTTTGGGCACGCTGGGCAAAAATATCTAGGATTAATCCAGTTCTGTCCAAGATTTTACAACGGAGCAGTTTTTCAATATTGTTTTGTTGGGCCGGAGAAAGTTCATCGTCAAAAATGACCGACCCTATATCATTTGCCTTCACATATTGGTGTACTTCTTCCATTTTGCCGCTACCTATGTAGGTTTTGGGGTTGGGCACCTCAACACGCTGAACAAATCGGGCCATTACTTCGCCTCCAGCAGTGTAGGTCAGAAACTCCAGCTCATCAAGGTATTCGGTAACTTTAGTTTCGTTTTGTTGGGAATTGATCACGCCGATCAAAACCGATTTTTCGTATTCAATATTTTGTTTTTCTAGCATATATGGTATAAAGGACAAATTTACACATTGTTTGCAAGTGCTTTTTTGTAATTTTTCGCCTATGGTAATGGAAACATCAGAAAACGAAGCTGGCAATACTTATAAAGAGGACCATTTTGTGATTGCATTTTATAATTTGGAAAATCTTTTTGATACAAAGAACAATCCCTATTCCTTGGATGATGATTTCACTCCGAAAGGTTTTAAAAAATGGGATAATAAAAGGTTTTTCAAAAAAACGCGTAAACTCGCCAAGGCCATTTCCAAAATAGGAGAAGCACATTCTGAATTGCCCCCGATTCTTATCGGCATTGCCGAAGTCGAAAACTCAGAGGTCATTGATAAATTATTGAACACAAAGGAGCTTCAGGAGATTGCTTATGACTATGTTCATTTTGATTCTCCAGATGAAAGGGGAATCGATACAGGACTAATTTACCATAAAGAATATTTTGACGTGCTGGGGGCGATGACCATTCCACTATTGATCGATGGTGAAAATGGAGAAAGAGATTTGACCCGAGATATACTTTATGTGCATGGGCGACTCAACCAAGAAGAAGTACATGTGTTCGTGAATCACTGGCCGTCAAGGCGTGATGGCGCCGAAGAGACTGCATATAAGCGAATAGCCGCTGCCAATACCATATTGACCAAGGTACATGAGATAAGAAGCAAAAATTCAAGCTCAAATTTTATCATCATGGGCGATTTTAATGATGACCCAAAGTCAGAGAGTTTACAAACCCTAATGGATTCAGGTTTGTTCATCAACCCCATGAAACAATTGTTATCTCCCCGTATGGGCAGTGCCAACTATAAAGGTAGGTGGAGCTTGTTTGATCAAATTATTCTGTCACATAGTTTTTTGAATTATGAACCAGGGTACCATAGTTTTAAAAATGCCCACATTTATAGTCCCGAATTTTTGAAAGAATGGAAGGGTAAATATAAGGGCAATCCATTTCGAACCTATGCCGGAAAAAAGTACCTAGGTGGTTATAGTGATCACTTTCCGGTCTATGTTGTGGTAAAAGAGAACAAATAAAAATAAAGAAAATACGTACAAACCACAGAAAATGACCCATTCACAACAGACTTGATGATTGGGCTGTGCATTTCATCGAAATAAACATGCTTTTTATCGACAATATTTTGTTTCTCAAATATATTTGTAGTCCGAATCTTACTTTTTTAATGATATGGGGTACACGATGCAGCGATGGGGAACAAGACCAATATTAAAACTCATTTTATTATTAGGGAGTACGGCTCAAATTTTAGGTCAGTCCCAACTTCAAAAAGAAAAAATTTCAGCTTCATATGAAATTTCAAAAATAAACCAGCTCATAATCAATTTTGAGAAGGAATATCACAACAAAAAGCAAACATTTAAATCCGTTTCAGAAGCCAACCAGTGGGAGCAGAACATTAAAGAATTGGATGGGACAGTAGTCGCTTTGAACGATATTGGTACCGATGGCACGCCACTCTATTACACTACATATATGGACCCCACCAGTAAGGTATCACGGGCCAATGCCCTGCATGAAAATGGAAGTCTAAACCTTGAACTCAGTGGAGCGGGAATGCAAGTTGGGGTTTGGGATGCCGGCGTTGCTTTAAATACACATCAAGAATTTGATGATAGGGTACTTCACGCGGATGCCAGCTTTGAAATTGATTCACATACGACCATGGTTACAGGCACCTTGGTGTCTTCGGGGGTTCAAGATAGGGCTAAAGGCGTAGCTTATGAAGCCCAGGCGTTGACCCACAATTGGACAAGGGATAAAATTGAAGTTGCGGCCGCGGCCGCCAATGGTCTTTTATTATCAAATCATTCGTATGGTATTAAGACCGATCGTGTTCCTGATTGGTACTTTGGTAGTTATATCAAAGTATCACAAGATTGGGATAAGATTATGTACAATGCGCCATATTATTTAATGGTAACAGCGGCAGGAAATGCACATAACTCGTTGGATAACGAGAGTCCCGTCTATGGAAAAACGGAAGATGGTTTTGATTTATTGGTGGGTTTTACCACCGCCAAAAATGGTCTCGTGATTGCGGCTGCCAATACGGAAATCAATAACAATGGAGAATTGAAAAATGCTACGGTATCTGGGTATAGTAGTTTTGGCCCCACAGACGACGGACGCATAAAACCCGATTTGGCCGGAGATGGAACCACAATATATTCGACAAGTGCTGCCAACAATCAAAGTTATGATAGCACATCGGGCACATCAATGGCGACCCCCGGGGTTACAGGAGCATTGCTTTTACTACAGCAGTATTACGAATCGCTCACTGGTACTTTCATGAAAGCCAGCACCCTAAAAGGACTGGCGTTGCATACGGCCGACGACGTAAATGAACGAGGGCCAGATTATAAGATGGGTTGGGGAGTAATCAATGTACAAACAGCTGCAGAGCTTATAAAGCACCAAGACTTTACGTCCATACTTTCTGAAGAAATTCTTGAAGATGGTTCAGAATTTACCATGACGGTCAATGCAGATAATTACCAAACCCTTTCCGCATCCATTTCTTGGACAGATCCTGAGGGCATATATATCAACCAGGGTGAAATGAATGCCACAAAAGCAGCCTTGATTAATGATTTGGACATACGTATTATCCAAAATGATAGAACCTACTTGCCATGGAAATTAAATCCTGAGCAGGCCAATGCGAAAGCTATTAAAGGAGATAACACTGTTGATCCCTTTGAGCGTATTGATATACCCAATGCACAAGGGACGTATACCATTGTCATTTCACACAAAAATGTACTCACTAAGGGGCAGCAAAATTTTAGTGTCATTGTCTCGGGTGCCACTTTAAGCGAATGTCAATTAGAGACACCTAAAGGGTTGGCCATTGATAGTTCAGATGAAAACTCCACATTATTGACATGGCCCAATTCAAATGATACCCTTTATGAAATCCAATATAAGGCCGATGATGAAGATGAATGGATGACAATTTTTACCGATGATGCCAACACAAGATTGTTGACATTGGAAAAAGGGGAAAAATATACAGCCAAGCTAAGGTCAATTTGCACCCAAAATTTGTCCTCAGAATTTTCAGAAGAAATTCAATTTACTTTTAACGGGGTTGAAACCCAATTAAGCGGTAATGACCCTATTGAATATTCGCAAGAAGTAAAAATGAGTGTTTATCCAAATCCTGCGGTGAACCAACTTTCCATTGAAACGAAGTTTTCTCCAGATGCTGTTTATTCCGTGAGAACCACTGGTGGCTTTGTGGTGAAGGCCGGCAAAATAAGAGGGAGTATCAACGTGGCCGATTTGGCCACTGGGCTATATATTTTGACCGTTCAAGATTATGGAGGCATAAAGAGCACCAAATTCTTTAAAAGCTGAGCAAACCCTAGGTGTCTTGTACCACAAAAATCGCATTCTTGTTTAAGTCGTAAAAGCCGAATTCGTGTGTACCCCAATCGGTATGCTTGCGCAGTTTTTCTTCCTTTATAGTACCGCGTTTCACAAATTCTTCAAATACAGGTTTTATATCTTTTACGAACAATTTGATGACCGACCCGCCCAACAAAGGGTCTTCTTCTGTTTCTGCATGCCATTGCAAATGCAAATAGAGATGGTCCCGTTTTAAGCCTGCATACATATCATCGCCAAAAACAGGCTCAAAACCCGTGTATTTTTTATGCCATTCAATATCCTTGGCAATATTTCTGGAAGGTAATACGGGAATCATGTTCAAAAACCCCGATGACTTTTTCATACTTTTTTGATTTGTTCATCTTCCAAAAGTGTTTCTCCCCTTAACCTTAAAAATACTTGTGCCGTGGTCACTACATCCAACTCGCAATAAGTGATGATTCGTGGCAGATCGTTTTCATTGTAATAAACATCTCTTACCATGCTGCCATCCATATCATCTTTGGGTGAAGGTATGCCCAAGATGTTCGCCAATAGTTTAAGTGAGGTAAAATGTTTGTAATCACCGAATTTCCATAATTCCATAGTGTCCAAATGCGGAATTTCCCATGGTTTTTTGCCGAATAAATCCAATTTATAGGGTAATTTAATACCATGAACCAGCATTCGACGTGCAATAAAAGGAAAATCAAATTCCTTGGCATTATGTCCACAGAGTAAATGCTTGGCCTGGTTGAAGTGCTCTTGCAAAAGTTGCTTAAACTGCTTGAGTAAGTCAATTTCATTGCCATCAAATGAACGTATTCTGAATGTTCTCAAATCACCCTTACTTGCAAAATATCCAACAGAGATACAGATGATCTTCCCAAATTCTGCCCAAATACCCGCCCGATCATAAAACTCTTTTGGTGTAAAATCTTCTTTACGCTGGTATTTGGTCTTTTGTTCCCAAAGCAACTTTTTTTCAGGAGAGAGCGATTCATATTCTGGAAATTCCGGCACCGTTTCAATATCCAAGAATAAAATATTTTCTAAGTTGATCTTATAAAGCATGTCTGAAAAATACTAAAATGATTTTAATGAATTACCATGGGTAATTATCGTATATTGAAGCGCTATGAAAAAAATTTCCAACTGTTTTATTGGTCTATGCTTGCTATTGGTCTCTTGTTCGTCCGATGATGTGGTCGTTCCTAATGAAATCGCTGTTTTACCCAGCTTTATGGCTATTGGGGAAGATGAATTAAATGTGTTTCAGATTAATTATGATGGACAGACCAAAATGGCTGCCACCAACGATCTTTCCGCAGAATTGGGCATCAATTCCAACTACTTGACTTTGCGGCAGGTAGATCAACAACTTACCTTTTATACCTTTTCCGCAGGCGCTTTTAATTTGGCACAGAAAGATATTGTTTCAGGGGCCATTCAACGCTTTGATCGGTTTTATGTAAATACCGACGAACGCTCTATTGTTTGGGGCGCCAATAGTTTGGATTCGGTTTTTTTTGGTTTTTACGCCCCTTTGGGAAGTACCAATTTGGCACTAAGGGTTATCGACATCAATAATCAATTAGGAGAAGATATTGACCTTGAATTTAATATCAACACCCTATACCAGCCCTTGTATGCCAATGGCAAGCTTTTTATAACCTATCAGAATAATTTAGGGGAATATAAGATCGTGGTATATAATACGGTTACACAATCGTTGAGCACCACATTAAATTTTAATGACCGCGCACCAAGTATTTTTTTGAACAATGAAGATAATGTAGCTATACTTTCCAATGCTTCAGGTTCAGCAATGCAGCTACAGGTATTCGATTTTGATACCTTGGAAGAGATGGACCTCTATGAGCTTGACTTAAATCAAGTGTTTTTGCCAGGCGCCATTAATATGGAGCTCATGGCGGACAAACTTTATTATGAGTTTCAATTTAGCCAACCCTCAGAAGTCATATCGGGCCCTGCAGTTTATGACCTTGCGAACAATACGAACACTGTTTTCGATATTACTGGTATCATAAATGCTGTAGAGGAAGAACTTGATATAGCCTTATTTCCCATTGTGCAAGATTATAGCCCTTTAAAGGATGCTTTTTTAATCGGTTTTGCAGAAATCAATAATCAAAATGAATTAAAAGGAGGCGTAATTGGTATATCGGCCGAGGGTCAGTTATTGGGTACTTTGGAAACTCCTTTTGTACCTACCTATTTTGTAAAGGACTAAAAAAGTTTTTGTTGTTTATAAGGACTCTCATGTTCCAATAGCCAAGATTTTCTATGCAGTCCGCCGGCATAGCCTGTGAGCTCGCCATTACTTCCAATGACACGATGACAAGGGATGACGATCCAAAGAGGATTTTTGCCGTTGGCCGCTGCGACGGCTCGTATGGCTTTGGCATCACCTAGCTTTTTGGATAGGCCCAAATAGGACATTGTTTTGCCATAAGGGATTTCCATGAGTCCCTGCCAAACTTTCTTTTGAAAATCTGTTCCAGAGGGATTGAGTTGAAGATCGAACACTTGCCGCTCACCATTGAAGTACTCTTTTAACTGGTAGACGGCATCTTCTAAAACATCCGGAATTATACTATTTGGTTTATTACCATCAAATACGGTTATTGAAACAAGTCCATTTTTATCTCCTTTTATTTCCGCATAACCTATATCTGTTTGTAAATAAGCAATTTCCATTAATTTACTTCATCAATATCTTCAATAATTCCTAATCGCTTGGCTCGTTGCTCCCAATTCCTTCGGGCCAAAACTTGAAGGTCTTCCACATTATCACTTTCGTCCATAATTTCAAGGCCCAATAAGGTTTCTATGACGTCTTCCATGCTGACCAATCCACTTACCGATCCATATTCGTCAACAATCAGTGTAATATGTTCCCTTTTTTCCACCAATTTTTCAAACAATTCAGGTATGGGTTTAGACCTACTGGTCACCAATATTTCCCTCTTGATTGTACCTAAATTTTGAGCGCCCTTTTTATTGATTATGGCTTCCAACAGTTCATCTTTTAGTATGAAGCCCGTGATATTGTCCATACGATCTTTGTAAACAGGTATACGGGAAAATCGCAAAGGTCTGTTGGCTTCAAAAAATTCTTTGATGGTAATGTCTTCTGACGCTATTTTCATTACGGTACGGGGTGTCATGATGTCTTTGGCCTCAATTTCATTGAAGGTCAGCAAATTTCTTATCACTTTTGATTCTGACTCTTCAAAAACACCTTCCTCGGCGGCAATGTCTGTCATAACGGTAAAATCTTCCCTACTCAAAATACTTCCATGAACGCCTTTTTTACCTATGAGTTTGGTAAACAATTGCAATAACCACAACAAACCGGTCCATTTTAAAATAAAAACCATAATGTTTAAGGCCTTTGATGTAAAATTTGCCAATTGTTTCCAGTAAGTTGCCCCTATAGTTTTGGGTATGATTTCAGATGTGACCAAAATTAGAATGGTCATAATTGTTGAGACCAATCCTACCATAAGGTCCTCTGTAAATTCCAAGCCCAAAACTTGCCTGGTCTGATCGCCGTATCGCTCATAATAAGCTACTTTGGCCTGTACACCCACCAAAATGGCCCCAACGGTATGGGCAACGGTATTCAAGGTAAGAATGGCTATCAGTGGTTTGTCAATATCTTTTTTGTGATGCTCCAGATCTATGGCGTAATGCTTTTCTTCCTGTTTTTTAATATTGATGAATGTAGGTGTGATGCTCAACAGCACCGCCTCAAGAATGGAGCAGAGAAAGGAAAAGAAAATCGATATAAATGCGTAGAATATTAAAAGACTCATGAACTAAGGTTGGAATTGCGAAGGTAAGGATTCATGTTGAACAGTAAAGGGTTAAATTACTCAAAGGCGCTGTAAAACAGGTCATGTAATTTGATTCTGATATTAAGATCATACAATCCACGCTGACTTCTAAAAGGATGGACTCTATTGGTCAACAATATAAATACCATTTGGTATTCTGGATCGGCCCAAACAAAGGTTCCCGTGAAACCAGCATGACCAAAACTTGATTTGCTGGCCTTTGGCGACGGATAGGCATCGGCCAATGCCAGCGTGTCATTGCCCAGCAGAGGTTTGTCAAAACCAAGTCCCCGTCTATTGCCCTGTTCTGAAAAGGATGTAGAAATAAATTCTTTTACAATACTTTCTGATAAAATTTGTCGTCCATTCAATTGGCCAAGATGTAAAAAGAAAGACATCATCTTTCCAACATCATCAGAAGTCCCAAAGAGCCCTGCATTGCCTGAAACACCGCCCAAAAGTGCTGCGTTTTCATCATGTACATAGCCTTCGATCATATTTTTTCTAAATATGGTATCAATTTCGGTAGGGACGATGGCATTTGTCAGTGCTTTAGACCTTGGGTTATAAACCAGGGTGTTGCATTGTATGGGATCATAGAATGTTCGTTTCATATAACTTTCATAGTCTTGCCCCGTCAAATTTTCTATAAGTTGTGGAAAAAGCAGGAACGCAAGTCCCGAATAGCGGTATTCTTTCTTTTCTTGGACCGCCGAACGATTGATGGTGCGGTACATTTTATTGCGAAATCTATTTTTAACGTACATTCTTTTGTAGGCCTTTTTTGCAAAGTTTTTGGTCTCTTTAAATTTTATAAACCGGGTTTTAAAACCATTTTTTCGCATTGTTTCTGCAGCAAATACGATATAGGGTGTCAATCCAGCTTGATGACTTAATATTTCGCGAAGGGTTAAATCTTTTTTGTCATTTTGATGTTTCCATGCTTTCCAATAGTTACTGAAGGGGACATCCAATTCCAGTTTCCCCTCATCTACCAATTTCATAAGTGCTGGCAAGGGCCCTAGTATTTTGGTAACGGAGGCCAAATCATAAAGATCAGTAGGGCCAACGGGTTTCAAGCCATGGTAATTGTGATAACCGTATGTTTTATGAAATGCTACGGTATCGTTTTTTAACACCAATATTTGGGCCCCGGGAAAGGCCTTTTGTTGAATGGCAAATTGCATGATGGAATCAACTTTGGTCTCGATTCCGGGGATAGCAGTATGAACTGTAGGCGCAGCACTGCTCGGGTTGGTCGATTGAGCGATTGCAGTGCCGACCCAAAAAAACCAAGCAGTATAAAAAAATGGAATAAGTCGTTTTTTGCCCTTCATTTAGCAATCAATTACCCTAACGTACGTACAAAATCTTTTGCAAAATAACTGGCTATTACATTGGCGCCAGCTCTTTTAATGGCCACTAATTGTTCCAGCATTACGGCATCATGGTCCAACCATCCTTTTGACGCCGCCGCCTTGAGCATGGCATATTCACCAGATACTTGATAGACGGCAATGGGAACGTCGATTTCATTTTTGATATCGCGAACAATGTCCAAGTAAGGCAATCCAGGTTTGACCATAATTATATCAGCCCCTTCATCTACATCCATTTGAGCTTCTTTTATAGCTTCAAATCTATTAGCGGGATCCATCTGATAGGTTTTTTTGTCTTTGGGTACATTTTTGACATCGACTGGAGCAGAATCCAAAGCATCTCTAAATGGTCCGTAATAGGCACTGGCATATTTGGCAGCATAACTCATGATACCTGTGTTTTCTAAACCCTCGTCGTCCAAAGCTTCTCTAATGGTCAAAATTCGCCCGTCCATCATATCACTGGGAGCAACAAAGTCAGCTCCCGCTTTTGCATGTGAAATACTCATGTATGCCAAAACTTCATTCGTTTGATCGTTCAAAATTTGTCCATCTCCCACAATGCCATCATGGCCATAGGAAGAAAATGGATCTAATGCAACATCGGTCATTACCAACATTTCAGGACAGGCCTCTTTGACCGTTTTGATGGCCCTTTGCATGAGACCATTGGCATTAAGTGCTTCAGTGCCTTTGTTGTCTTTTAAAGAATCGTCAACCTTTACAAAAAGTAGAACGGCACAAAGGCCCATTTTCCAAAGCTCCCGTACTTCATTCGCTAGGATGTTCAAGCTCATTCGATATTGCCCTGGCATGGAAGCGATTTCTTCCTTTATATTTTTTCCTTCCACGACAAAAAGGGGTACTAAAAAATCATCAGGGGTCATGATAGTTTCCCTTACCAATCTTCTGATTGATTGGGAGGCCCTAAGTCTTCTATTTCTAATTAATGGATACATATTTTAAAATTCTATTTCTCCGATTAAATATGGAACTGCCTTACCAGCAATTTTAATGAGTTCTCCATGGTCTTCACAATATAGCTGCCCACCTCTACTAGAAAGTTGATGTGCCTTCAATGCTTTTTTGCCCAACACCTTACTCCAATATGGTGTCAAGGTAGTATGTGCTGAGCCCGTCACAGGGTCTTCTGGAATTCCACAAAGGGGCGCAAAAAAACGTGAAACGAAATCAACTTGGTCGCCGGGAGCCGTAACAATGACACCTCGACAATTGATTTGATCCAATAAATGAAAATTTGGCTTGATGGATTCAATAGCTTTTTGACTTTTATAAATCAGCATATAATCTGTTTTGCCCAAATAAACCTCAAGAGGCTCAAGACCTACGGCTTCAATTATCCCCTTTGGGGCTTCTACTTGATGAAAACGGTCCCTGGGAAAGTCCAACTGAAGCATATCCGCTTTTTTAACAACTGTCAAATCACCACTTTTGGATGAAAAAAACCGAATGGTATCAATATTGGTTTCGTAATGGTTGAAAACAACATATGCGGTGGCCAAGGTGGCATGCCCGCATAGATCTACTTCGGTTTCAGGGGTAAACCAACGGATCTCATAGGCGTTTTTCATTTTTACGGCAAAAGCGGTTTCGGCCAGATTGTTTTCTTGGGCAATGTGCTGCATGATGTTATCCTCCAACCATTTTTCGAGAATGCAAACCGCCGCAGGATTGCCACCGAATACCTTATCCGTAAAAGCATCAATTTGATAGAGTTTTAATTTCATAGCTGGCTGGTTGGATTCAAACCCAATTTAAAGGTTTTTGCAATACTTTGAGTAAAATATTTTCTTCACTCCCTTCTTTTGGATGATGATTATATTTCCATTGTACATGAGGAGGCAGACTCATTAAAATGCTTTCAATGCGACCATTGGTCTTTAAACCAAACAAAGTGCCCTTGTCATGCACCAGATTGAATTCAACATAGCGTCCGCGGCGAATCTCTTGCCAATCTCTGTTGGCTTGGCTATAAGGGGTTTCGGCCCTTTTTAGAACAATCGGTATATATGCATCTAAAAAGCTATCGCCTACCTCGGTAACAAAGTTGTACCAAGCTTTCATGTCCATAGACTCGTTCGCTTTGCAATAGTCAAAAAAGAGGCCGCCTATGCCACGGGCTTCATTGCGGTGGGCATTCCAAAAATATTCGTCACAACGTTTTTTAAAATTGGAGTAAAATTCTGGTTGATGTTTATCGCAGGCCTGTTTGCAAACAGAATGAAAATGTTTGACATCATCTTCAAATAAATAATAAGGGGTCAAATCTTGACCGCCGCCGAACCATTGGTCTACCATTTTACCTTGTTTGTCATACATCTCAAAATACCGCCAATTGGCGTGAACAGTTGGTACAAACGGATTTTTAGGATGCAATACCAAGCTGAGACCGCAGGCATAAAAATCGGCCTCTTCCACACCAAAATAGGTTTGCATACTTTTTGGCAAGCCACCATGCACTGCCGAAATATTTACCCCACCCTTTTCAAAAACAGCGCCATTTTCAATGACTCGTGTACGACCACCGCCACCTTCAGCCCTTACCCATGGGTCTTCTTGAAATTTTGCCTTTCCGTCTATGGCCTCAAGTTTGTTTGTAATGGTGTTTTGCAACGCCTGTATATAATTGTAAAACTGTTCTTTCATTAACTCTGTTTTAAGTAAACCAATGTTTGGTCGGGCAATGATTGTTTGTCATGAGCATGAATTGCTTTGGCATTTTGAGCCATATGTAGTAATTGTTGCGTTATTTCCTCCTTACTTTTGCCAGTATACATAACAAATAGCTTACGCCCCACTTTGTTATTGTGCGTGTCCATGAAGCGGGCCATTTTTGTATTTGGGAATGCCCTTTCATGCCAATCGGTAATATTCTTGGTCCATGCAAGTACCCTTTCCTTGTTTTTATGATCTAAACGCTTTGCGATTAAAAAGTTCCATAAGGCATGCCTAAAGGCATTTGCTTGACCATCTAAATGATGCGCTTTGCCATAATGTTGGTTGGCAATTGCCAAGCATGTTCTTGTAGCCGCTATAGTGGGGAAAACAAATGCCGGATGCGCAAGACAGAGTGTTATCAATTGCCACATATGTTTTGGTTTTAGTTGCCACAAGACCCTCCATAGTTTCATTCACCATATGTCTTTACAGCATCTATAAATGCTTTTGCATTCTCAACGGGAATGTTGGGCAATATGCCATGCCCTAAGTTTACAATATATCTGTCTTTTCCAAAGGCATCGATCATTTGTTTTACCATGGACTTTATTTCAGATGGGGGCGATAATAAACGGGCGGGATCAAAATTACCTTGTAATGTAATTTTACCGCCTGTGAGATAACGTGCATTTTGGGCGGAGCATGTCCAATCCACACCAAGTGCCGAAGCTCCAGATTTAGCCATTTCACCCAAGGCGAACCAACAGCCCTTGCCAAATACAATGACCGGGGCCACCCCTTTTAGAGCATCAATGATTTGTTGAATATAGTGCCAAGAAAATTCTTGATAATCCACAGGTGATAGCATGCCGCCCCATGAATCAAAAATTTGAACGGCATTGACCCCAGCTTTTACTTTTTCCAATAAATAGGCAATGGTGGTATCTGTAATTTTCTGCAATAAATCATGCGCAACTATCGGTTGTGAAAAGCATAACCCTTTTGCCAAATCAAAACTTTTGCTACCCTGCCCCTGTACGCAATAGCACAAAATAGTCCACGGAGAGCCTGCAAAACCAATTAATGGTATTTCATCATTTAATTTTTCTTTGGTCATTTTAATTGCCTCCATCACATAGCCCAAAGTAGCATTGATATCGGGCACAATGACCTTTTCTAGGTCTTTGGCCGACCTAATGGGCTGTGGTAGAAAGGGACCAAAGTTGGGCTTCATTTCAACCTCAATGTTCATCGCCTGTGGAATCACCAAAATATCACTGAATAAAATTGCGGCATCCATACCGTAACGGCGAATGGGCTGTACGGTAATTTCGGATGCGAGCTCAGGAGTTTGACAACGCGTGAAAAAATCATATTTCTCGCGGATGGCCATAAATTCGGGCAAGTACCTACCCGCTTGTCGCATCATCCAAACTGGGGGCCTGTTGACGGTTTCACCTTTTAGCGCCCTTAAAAATAAATCGTTCTTAATCATTCGTTTTACAGTAGTTGATTGCCTTTACCAAAACGTTTTCCACGGTTGCTTTCTCGGCAATAATATAATTATCGGTATATAGTTTAAGTTCAGCTGCAGTGGTCTCGCCTATACAAAAGGATTTGGCATTTTTTAAATCATTTTTGGCCATAAAACTGCGCACACCACTTGGACTGTAAAATAGTACACCGTCAAATTCACGTTCAAACTGTCTGGGCCAAAGTTGGGTATTGTAAACGATGATTTCCGTAAGCTTGATTCCCGCTTTTTTTAGGGAATTGGGTAGTTCATCTCGTCTTATATTGCCCGAGAGATACAACAAATTAGTTGTGGCATGCTCTTTTTTTATGTACTTGGCCAATTGTTTGGCATTTTCTGCAGCATAAAGAACATTTGCCCCGTGGTCAAGCAATAATTGCCCTGTTTTGTCCCCTACACATAAGGTTTTGCATCTATGCATATCGAAAGCTCCAAACTTTGCGATAAAAGCCTTTACTGCATTTTGACTTGTACATATCAAAATATCAAAGTCCTGAGGTAATTCAAAGTTTAATAATTCAATTTGAATGGCATCATAATGCACAAAACCGATACCCGCATTTAGCAATAATTCTTGCTGATTTGGACTCAATATTTTAGTGGATAGAATTGTGCTCATCTTTTATTGATTCCATCAAAGCCTGACCACCGCTTTCCAATATCTCCAGGGCACAGTTTTTCCCAAAAGTATCCGCTTGTTTAACGGAGACCTGTTTTTCAATGCTATAACTCTGTTCACCATCCAATGAGTGCAGGCAGCCTCTAAAATATACTTTATGGTCTTTTATTTCTGCTAATGCCCCAATAGGAGCGGTACAACCTCCTTCGAGGGTTCTTAAAAATTCACGTTCGATTCTTGTGGCCAATGCGCTTTCTTCGTGATTCAAGTTGGCACATGCCTCCAAAATGTTCGAAGCTTTTTCCATGGCAACAATGACCATAGCGCCCTGGGCGGGTGCCGGCACCATCCAGTCCAACACTAAGGCATCTTTGGGCAAAAGTTTTATGCGTTCCAAACCAGCTTGGGCAAAAATGGCCGCATTCCAATTTTTTTCGATGAGTTTGATCAATCTCGTATTTACATTGCCTCTTAGATTGACGATTTTGTGTTTAGGATAGCGGTTGAGCCATTGTGCCTTTCTTCTAAGACTGCCAGTAGCTACAATACCTTTGCCACTTTCTAAAAAATCCAATCCTTTGTGTACCAAAATATCGTGGGATACCGCTCGTTCCATTACAGCCGCTTGAACCACGCCCTCTGGTAATAAGGTGGGCACGTCTTTCATGGAATGTACTGCAATATCTATATCGCCTTTAATTAGGGCAATATCCAAAGTTTTCGTGAAAATTCCCGTGATGCCCAATTCATATAGGGGCTTGTCCAAAACTAGGTCTCCCTGCGATTTTACCGGAATCAAGGTAGTGCTATAGCCTAGGGACTCCAGCTTATTTTGAACCGTGGTCGCTTGCCATAGTGCCAATTCACTGTCTCGGGTACCAATTCTGATGACTTCTTTCATTTAGATTTGATTTCTAGTTGAAAGACCCTTTGTATAAGCTCAAGACTGTCTTGGGTATCTATTTCCGGATTTTTTAAATGATTGGCAAATTGCTTGGTGATTTTCTGAATGATGCGTTCAGAAACAAGATCTGCTTGTTCTTGATTGAAATCAATCAGTTTTTTAGCATGAAAATCCATCTCTTCCTCCTTCATGGTTTTCAATTTTTGCTTAAGGGCATTGATGACCGGAGCAAATTTTCTTGTTTCGAGCCATTTTAGAAACTCAAACTTCACCTCGTCAATAATTTGGTTTGCTTTGGGAATATATTGTTTTCTGCGTTCTAGGGTATCGTCTGTAATTTGTGATAGCTCATCAAGATGAACCAAGCTTACATTTTCAAGCTCATTAACATCATTGGACACGTTTTTGGGCACCGATAAATCCAAAATTAAAAGTGGCTTTTTATTGTGGACCATTGCTTTGGATATTGTAGGAAGTTGCGCCCCTGTAGCCACAACAAGAATATCGGCCTTTCGTATTTCGGTTTGCAGTTCGCCGTGATCCTTGACCTGCAATTTGAATTTACCCGCTATGGCCTCCGCTTTTTCCTTGGTTCTGTTGATTAAGGTAATATGCGGATTTTTAGTATGCTTAATGAGATTTTCACACGTATTGCGGCCTATTTTGCCCGTTCCAAAAAGCAAAATATTTTTGGCGGCCAAATCGTCTACATGGTTCAATATATATTTTACCGATGCAAAAGAAACCGAAGTGGCACCTGTGGAAAGTTTGGTTTCGTTTTTAATACGTTTACTGGCTTGAATGACCGAGTTGCACAAACGTTCCAAAAAAGGATTTGTCATCCCATGTTTTTTTGAACGATTAAAGCCTTGCTTTATTTGGCTAATAATTTCAAAATCCCCTAGAATTTGACTGTCCAGTCCAGTGCCCACCCTAAACAGGTGTGACACGGCCTCATGGTTTTTATACACATAGGCTACATCTTGAAACTTTTCTACCGACCCAGCGGTGTGGTCACAAAGCAATTTAATAAGTTGATAGGGGTGTTGGGCGAAGCCATAAAGCTCGGTTCTATTGCAGGTCGATATGGTCAACAAACCTTCAATACCAGCCTTTTTACCGGCTTTGGCAATGGCATCAATCGTAGGAACGTCTAAATTGAACATTCCCCTTACTTCGGCATCTGCTTTTTTATAACTCATGCCAACAGTGTAAAAAGAATTGTGCCTCGAAATGTGATAATTCTTCATCAAGCTCAAACCTGGGTGCAAAAATAACATTACACAAAGGCAAAAAATAACGCTAGCGGAACTAATAATGACGATAGTTTGCCCGAAAGCGGTAAATTTGTGCAAAATACCTGTAAAACCTTATTTTTATTGCTTAACCGGGATAGCCCCCGATTAATTTAGAGTCATTCTAAATAAGATTAAACACTTAAACAATTCAGTTCAATGCACAAAAATGTCGCTATAGGTTCGTATGAGGAAATCTTGATCGAAGATGGCTTCTACGTGCTTAAAATACAGAATGATACCCTAGATATCGAAAAGGTGCTCCGCGAGATTGACAGCTCTTTTTTACAGTTTCATTTTTCCCTAAAGGGTACGGCCCGATACTATTTTAATGAAGGGGCCTATCATCTACAGGTGACCGAAGAAAACTCACTTTTATTGTACAATACGCAAAAAGATTTACCTCTTCATGTGGTACTTGAACCGCAATGTTGGATTGTCTCGGTCATTATGTCAATTAGAAAATTTCATTCCCTATTTTCGAACGAGGCGTCATACATTCCATTTCTAAACGACTCCTACAGTGAAAAAAAATACTACTCGCAAGAAATGCTATCGCCAGCAATGGCTGTTGTGTTGAGCCAAGTGATGAATTATAACCTGCATCCTTCAATCAAGAAACTATACCTTAAAGGAAAGGTGTATGAATTGATTTCCCTTTATTTCAATAGAACCGAAGATGCCGATATTGAACAATGCCCATTCTTGGCCGATGAGGAGAACGTACGCCGAATTAGGTATGCCAAAGAAATTATGATTTCAAGAATGGCAGAACCTCCTACGCTGGCCGAGCTGGCCAATGAAATAGGGCTTAGCCTCAGAAAGCTAAAAGAAGGGTTCAAGCAAATTTATGGCGACTCGGTCTATGGTTTTTTACTGGACTATAAATTGGAATATGCCCGTAAAATGTTGGAAAGTGGTAAGCACAATGTCAATGAGGTTGGGTTAAAGGTTGGCTACAGCACGGCAAGTCATTTTATTGCTTCCTTTAAAAAGAAATATGGTACCACTCCCAAAAAATATTTAACTTCAGTTTCATAAATAAGCAATCCATGAAGGTATTCCAAACTGTTTTCATTCTGTTATGTTGTGCTGGTCTTACCATGCAAGGCCAAGCCTATCAAGAGCCACCCCTAACAAACGACGAGGTCATTCCCGAGCTGGTGTTGGTCTTTAGTAAAACGGCCGGATACCGCCATCAATCCATAGAAAAAGGGGCCACCACCTTAAGAAAAATTGGAAGGGAAAACGGGTTTATTGTTCTACAAACCGAGACTTCAGAAGATTTTAATGCCAAGAATCTCAAAAACTACAAATTGGTCATTTTTTTGAGCACAACGCTTGATGTTTTAAATGCTGCACAGCAAAAAGCTTTCGAAAATTATATTAAAAATGGGGGAAGCTTTATGGGCATTCATGCTGCTGCAGATACTGAATACGATTGGGCATGGTACGGAAAATTGGTCGGTGGCTACTTTGAGAGCCATCCCAGCGATCCCAACGTTTTGAAGGCAAAAATTGATGTGGTCAGCAAGGAACATCCTTCAACCTCACATTTGGGCGATACATGGACCCGTAATGACGAATGGTATAACTATAAAAACCTGAACCCGAAAATGACCGTCTTGCTCAATCTGGACGAAACGAGCTATCAAGGAGGTACTAATGGTGCCAATCATCCCATTGCTTGGTATCACGAATTTGATGGGGGACGTGCTTATTATACCGGGGGAGGCCATACCGAGGAATCATTTGACGAACCCGACTTCAAAAAACACCTATTGGGCGCCATCGAGTGGTGTTTGGGACGATCCCAATGAACGAGAGTCTTTGCTTAGGGCAATTTTCAGAAAATGGGCCTGGCAACCATTATACCGATATTGTTTTTAATCTTTTTTAGATAGACCTCTAAAGGTTCTTTGGTGATTTGTACGCTACCGGAACTCGATGCGTGCAACAAATGGATTCTACCCGTGGGCATTCTAATGGCAAAACCGGTATGTGTAACATCTAAGCCTTTGATGGCTGTGGCCAAGGCAATAATATCACCGGATTGAATGTTTTGTTCTTGCTTCGAAATCTGGTCTTGGGGCAAATAACAGAAGGGTTCTTGGGCCACCTTTGCTTCCATTTCCAATATACGTTCAAAATTTTCATCAGATTTTAAGAACGGATATAAGTTACGATGGGTACCCATAAAATTGATGGGTTTGTTATGGGAAATTCCCCCAAGTTCACCAGTAATATCTCTGATCAATCCCTTTTTCTGATTGTCACGTATCCACTCCGTAAAATAATGCAACCGTGATGGATAACCTGCTATTTTTCCATTTCTATACCGAATGGTTTTTAAATTTAGAGCAAAGCTATTAAAGTCATTTTGTCCTTCTTGTAACAAAAGACCCAGGGCCAAAGTATTCTCCACATAGGTGGTGCAATCCAATCCTCTTAGATTAATGACCAGCGATTCAGTTTGACCCAATTCAAGGGTTTTCTCAACATAAGGAATGCCCAAAAATGATTTGCCGATATAAATCAGACTATCTCCCAAGGAATTTCCTTTAATTCTCGATAACTGATCGATTTTGGCTTTAAAAAGCGCATGGTCTACTTGATTGGTACTTGTTTTCTGCGCCATGCCCCAAAACAGGACCAAAAGAAAAAGAAAGACCAGATTATGCCTCATTGTCCGATTTGTTTGATTCTTTGATAAGAACCCTGTTTTTTGCTATACTTTCAGGATAGTTCTTTTGTAGATAAGCAATCAATTTTTCACGAACAAGTACCCTAAGATCCCATGCAGTTGAGGCATCTTTGGCACTCACAAGGGCTCTTACTTCAACATGGGTCGATTTTGAGTCGGTAACCTGTATATTGGCAACTTCCCCATCCCAAAGATCGGTAGCCTTGACAATTCGATCTAGTTCTTTTCGAAGTTTGTCAAATGGCACGTCATAATCGGTATATAAATGAACGGCACCAATTAAATCTGACGATGATTTGGTCCAATTTTGAAAAGGCTTTTCGATAAAATAGGGAGTGGGCACTACCAATCGGCGTTTGTCCCATATTTTGACGACCACATAGGTCAAGGTGATCTCTTCGATGCGGCCCCATTCCCCTTCAACGATGACCACGTCATCCCATTTGATGGGCTGTGCAACTGCAATTTGTATTCCTGCTAGAATAGTGCCTATCATTTTTTGGGCCGAAAAACCAATGATAATACCGGCAACCCCGGCCGATGCAAAAATGCTGATGCCAATTTCCCTGATTTCTTGAAAACTCATTAAAGCAATGCCCAACGCCAAGATGACGACAATAAAAATAAAGATGCGCTCCAGAATATTAAATTGAGTATATATTTTTCTGGCTTTCATATTTTCAACCTTGCCAACATCATAGTTTTTAATGATTATTTTTTTGATAACCTTTAAAATGGCTATTGCAAGCCAGGTCATGGCAAAAATGAAAACAAGGGTGCTTATTTTTTTGAACCAATAATCAGCATCAGAAAGCCCTATGATGTCACGTAAAGACTGCATTCGCAGCAAAAACGAGAAAAAGATGAGAAATATGGGCTTGGCCAAACGTTTAAAACTACCTGAAGGCAGTAGGTAATTTGGGTTCTTGCCAAGGCGTTTTAAGAATACGGAAATAACCCAATAGGCAATTAATAATCCTGAAAGCGCTGAGGCCAAATAGATGATCGATTCTTTCGACACTTGTGCAAAAAATGTATCCATAGGTGCAACGTAACGAATTTATTGGATTTATCTATGCTATCATAATGAAAGTTGTGCATAGATTCAAACGGAGAACCAAGTTCCTATTGTATTTTTGCATTTTAAAATTCAAGCTGTGAAAAAGGGAGTTTTACTGGTCAACTTGGGCTCACCCGATAGTCCCACACCAAAGGATGTCAAGCCTTATTTGGATGAATTTTTAATGGATGGCCGCGTAATAGATGTGCCAAAACTTTTGCGCAACATTTTGGTGCGGGGAATTATATTACAGACCAGACCCAAAAAATCGGCCAAAGCCTACGCGAAGATTTGGTGGGATGAGGGCTCTCCTTTGATTGTCATTTCTCAGCGATTTGCCAACAAGGTACAGTCACAAACTAAATTACCTGTGGCCTTGGGCATGCGCTACGGCTCCATGAGCATCAAAGAAGGGCTTGAAGAATTGGCACAAAAGGGTGTTGATGAAGTTTTTTTGGTACCCTTGTACCCCCATTATGCGATGTCATCATATGAAACCGTTGTGGTCAAAGCCTTGGAAGAGCAGCAAAAGCATTTTCCAAAAATGCAGATGACCACTATGCCTGCTTTTTACAGTAATGCCGATTACATCAAGGTCTTGTCAAAAAGTATTGCCGATGGGTTGAAAGATTTTGAATATGACCATATTTTATTTTCATACCACGGCATACCGGAGCGGCATATTCGCAAAT
>JABDND010000074.1 GCA_013001145.1 Croceitalea sp.
CAAGAAAATCTTGTCATATAGGAAAATAAAACATAATTTTGCAGGCCTACAAAGCGGTCCTATAGCTCAGTTGGTTAGAGTAGCTGACTCATAATCAGTTGGTCCCTGGTTCGAGCCCAGGTGGGACCACATCAAGCGCAAAACCCATGCTCCATTAGGAGGATGGGTTTTATTTTTTTAATATGGGAATGCCCTAAGGTATCTTGAGAATAGGTAAATAGGCCAAAAGGTCTAATTGTATCACAAAGAAAGGGGATTTTCAAAATTTCAATAGAAATATTAGCAACGGTTGATCAGTACCAAAACCTAAGTATATTTTGAAAGGTCTCCATTTGATGATAATCCCTAAAAATGGGGTCGTTTTGAAACGTACTATTGGTAAATCTTTTACCGGCCGCAACGGCTTTTAACAAATTGGACATCGCCTTATCACTATCGCCCATAATTGCATAAAATTGTGCCAGCGAATAATCTACATTACCAAAGTCGTATTTTGACTTCATTCCATTTAGCACTTCAATTTTAAGCTGCGCCATTTTCTGTTTACCATTTTTGTGCAGAGCGGTGGCATAAAAGGCCAATTCTTCTTTTGAAAGCGGGCCGTCAACCTCGAGCTTTTGATATAATTTTTCAACCATGGGGTAGTTTTCTTTATAAAAAAAGATAGCCGCCTGTCTAGTCTTTTGATCGCGTCGCAAGGCATCCCCCTTTGAACTATAATGATCAAGCAGGGTATCAAAATAATAATGCGCCTCAGGCTCATTGTTCATCATTAAAAACTCAACTCCTGTTTGAAGTATGCTTTGCTCCCAATACTCCGATTCGTTCATGAGTTTCACATAGTCCAAAACCTCCCTTGTCGATGCCGTATCGCCCATTTTGACATATGCCTTTAGGAGGGCTCTTTTGATCCATTCGAGGCCCCTGGTACGCGCAAAAGGTTTTAACAAGGCAACGGTCTCCTCGGCCTTTCCCAATTCAATATCGCCCATGCCTTTTATAAAATAGCGGTACTCACATTGTATGCAATTGTCCAAATCTATATTGGACATGTCCATGACATCAAAAATGGAATCCAAGTCTTGCGGCCTGTTCACAAATTGAAGCGCCAACACCATGGCACTGCTGTTTAATTCCTTGTCCATTGGGGCCGCATTATAAACTTCTTTATAGGTTTTATATGCCATTTTATTATTACCCCTAAGGCAGGCTTCAAGATGGTTCAAAATGTTCATCTGCATTTTGTTGGTCCCTATTTGCTTTGAAAGAATGTTTATCAACGAATCTGCGACTTCAAAATCATCATGATTATAGTAGTGCAAAATTTTATCCATTTTAGGTTTAAAATAGTTGCTGTCGGCCGCAATGGCCTGGTCGATAAGGTTCAAATAGTTGGGCTGACCCAAATTCGCATCGGCCTCCAACCATAGTTGGTAGGCCTTAAAGTTGGGTGGCGTTTCTTCAACACCTATTTGTGATTCATCTTTAGAAAGAAAATACCCCAAAATATTCTGTTTTAGGGATTCTATACATTCCAAAGGGGCATTGGCATCACATTCCGTTACCTCAAAAGAAATCAATGTCTTGCTCATGCTTCCATCCATGATGGAACATTGCATAAGCAGTTTGTCTTGGTTTATATAATAAGACCCACTAATAACCTTGGAAGGCTTTAAATATTGCTTTAAAATATCATTTTTGCCGCTGGGTACAACGGATGCCTTCATAATGCTCGTGTAATCATCCACTACCTTGGGCGATATTACCTGGCCCACTTTGTTTTGTGTAATACCATGCAAAACCCAATCGGTCGCCATTTTACCAATAACATCATTGTTAGCATTACCGGTATTGTTATCAAAGTTTAAAACGGCTATTTTATTACTTTCCACAAAAACGGGCAGTTGCGTTTGCGACTTAAATTTATTTCCAATGACCAAGGTGACTATTCCCATTGTTGCCAAACTTATGACACCCAAAAAGACGAAATATAATTTTTGAAATCGGCTTGATTTAAATTTTCCGGGAATGACCGCCCCATTTTGGTCCAATACAGGCCTTTTATTGACTTTGTTTCGCAGCACATAATGCCAAAATAAGAATATATACAACGGAAAACCGACCAAAATTAGGATTAGCAAATAGGAAAGTGAAATGTCGGGCAGGCCCAAGGGAGGCGCAATAAGGGCAACCACCTGTAAAAGCACCCAACTTGACACAATGTAGATGGAGAGGTTTTTAAAAACATCGTTGTCACGACATTCATCAATGAATTTTTTCAATTTCATTATGACTAACCTTTTTGAATATACTTATGCATAAATACTTGTTGCCTTGAAGTTACATTATTCATCCCATAAATTTCATAATATCTGAAAACCACGACGAAATCCGTTTTGGGCATAAGGATTGATTCTCACTTTATGCCACTTGAATATGCTTAATTTTGATAATTTAAATGAAACCCCAAATAAGCGGCCCACTTTTGAGCTTTCAAGACTATTAAATGGCACTCCGGCCTTTGCCGGTGTGCGTTACTAAGCCTAGTTAAATTCATATCGCATTTAAAATGCCAACTACGATTTTGATTACTTATAAAGATAATGTTCATTTTGATTCTCAAATTAATACGTAAATTGAGGACCTTCTAAAGATTGGAAATTTTTCAAGCTAAGATGGTGTCGTATGAGAATAACAAAGTTGGATGGCTTGAGAGGTTTATTTTGTCTAATGATTTTAATTTCTCATTACGACAATAGATATCTACCGGCTTATTTTTCTGAAAGTTTTTTTTATGAAGAAGCATGGATTTATGTTGAGTTTTTTTTGGTTCTGAGCGGATTTGTTATTGGGCTAAATTACAATGAGATAAACACGATAAAGAGCTTTTCTATATACTTAAAAAAGAGATTTGCTAGGCTTTATCCGCTGTTGTTTTTTACAGTGGCCTTATTTTTTATGATAGATATTTTATCCAATATTTTTTTCGAAAAATATATTAACACCCCAGAGTCAATACCCTCTATTATGCTCAGAACCATTGATTCTCTGCTCTTTATGAACTCAACCCCACTGATTTCCAATTCACTGGGAATGAATGAACCTTCATGGTCAATTTCAGTTGAAATGATATGTTATGTGCTTTTCGGCATCATCACCTTGTTCTGTAAACGAAGGTTGAAAATAGCTCTGTATATTGTGATTATTGTTTTAGCAGCAATCTTTAGGTATTATAAGCTCAATGGGTATTTCATTGGATACAATTTAATGTTCTTAAGAGGTTTGATATCTTTTGGTTTGGGGTATATACTTTATGAGGTGAGCAAATGGAACATTGTTCTTAATAAAAGTTTCGAATATATTGTTCCTGTTTTGGTCATATTGCCCATGTACTTAGTTCACAATGCCAAGGGCTTTATTACCGAAGTTGTTATTTTAAACGCCTCTTTTTTTCTGACAATATTAATATTACTGAAAACCGATGGGTTTCTTACTTGGCTACTAAATACCAAGACCCTACAGTATTTGGGCAAATTATCTTATTCTATTTATCTGAACCATTTGTTATTATTGTTAATAATATCAAGAGCAGCAGCCTTGTTTTTTGATATTAATGAGCCAAATATTGTTCATATTCCTATTCTTGTGGTAGCAGGATTGTTTATTGTGCTTTTTTCAAACTACACATACAAATATGTTGAAGTTAAAGCGGGCAACCAACTAAAAAAATTACTTTTAAAAGCATAACAAGGTTTTTGCGATATTCATTAAATCACAATATTGTCCAAGCTCTTAAATTATTTTTGCAGGGTTACAATTGAAGAATAGCCTGCCCCAACAGTCTAAAAATATAGCATATAGCTAATTTTTATTACTTTTGATAGCTTGACCAAGTTTAAGCCTAAAAGCTTTATATTGAGCAATCAAGCGAAAAAGTAAGTTCACAAAAGGTGAAGGTACATTAGTAAACACAACCAATAAAAGGA
>JABDND010000081.1 GCA_013001145.1 Croceitalea sp.
CCCCACAACCAATATGAGTATGGCCGATATAATATTGGGCATAAAGTTCCAAAACCAATCTATGGCGTTGTCAATATGCTGCTGATAATTCTGTAATACTTCCATAAGGCGGCAAAGATTAGATTAATTCAATCCTTAGTCAAGAAATTAATTTTAAACTTTCGTTAAGGTGGCTCATTCTAAAGTTGGTCCAAAACCTGCTCGGCAGTGGTTACTGGTAATTTACAGGCACCTTCTATGCAAACATAAATGAGCGTTTGACCCTCATTGTACCTGTTTTTAAGTAAGTCGATGATGCCTTCCTGTTCAGAGCCCACCAATATGCTATTGGGCAAGTAATTTTGGGCGATTTGTTTTCCTAATGTTTTGTAATTATCGCCAACAATCGCGATTTCATAAAAATTCTGATTTTCATACAATACCAAATGCATCCAATTGGCAAAGCTTTGCCCGTTCTCTAAAAAGTTGTCTTGAACATTTTTAACCATTTGATGAGCCATATCACCGTAAGGTTCTTTCAAATAGATTTTATGCAACTTGAGCAAGTTGTTTGCCATAATTGGATTGGAAGCCGAAATGACATTGTCATTTACCTCAATGGTACGTCTAATCAATGATGTATCTTCATCTGAAGTAAAATAGAACATGGCATTTTTAGTGTCATGAAAATGTAAAATGGAATAATCGGTCAGAGTTTTAGCATGCCTTAACCATTTACTATCAAAGGTTACCTCATAAAGCGAAATAAAAGCTTCTATGGTCGTTGCATAATCTTCCAAGAAAGCATTGATCGTGCTTTCACCATTTTTATGATTTCTATAAAGACCCCCATTCTCTTTCAACATCTTATTTTCGATAAAATTGGCATTGTTAAGGGCAAGCTGAAGATAGGTTTCGTCACCAAGATAACGATGGGCATCTATGAGTCCTTTTAGCATAAGACTGTTCCAAGAAGTCAGTATTTTATCATCAAGTCGTGGCTTTGACCTTTTATTGCGCTCGCCTTTGAGCACTTTTAAAGAACCATCGATCTCACTTTGCAGTTCCATTTCTGTCAAAGCATGTTTTTTAGCTATTTGGGCATCTGGTTTATCGCGTATCAGCACATAGTTGTTTTCCCATTCCCCATATGAATTGATATTGAAATAATCTTTGAAAATTTCAAAATCTTGACCCAACAAAGTTTGTAATTCTTCTTTGGTCCAAACGTAATAAGCACCTTCTTCCAGCTCTCCCGTTTCATTTAGGCTATCGGCATCCAATGAAGAATAAAACCCATTGCTTTGATCGGTAAGTTCTTTTTGCACAAAAGCTATAGTCTCCTCCACTACCTTTTTGTATAAGGGGTTTTTGGTCACTGCATAGGCCTTGGCATATAAACTAACCAATTGTCCATTATCATATAACATTTTTTCAAAGTGTGGAACATGCCATTTAGTATCGACGGAATAACGGGAAAAACCACCACCAATATGATCATAGATACCACCATAGGCCATTTTTGTTAAGGTAGTGTTCACATATTCCAATACTTCTTGATTGTTTTGGTTGGTACCATAATGAAGCAAAAAATCAAGATTATTGGGCATCATGAATTTCGGAGCCCGTTTGTAACCACCCAAATAGGTGTCAAAGTATGAGGACCATTTGGTCACGGCGAGCTCAAGTTCGTCCATTTTAAAATAAGAGACATCGCTATTGAGGTCTACGAGGTTTATGGATTGAATGCCTTTTTCAAGATCGCTGGCGTAACTTTCAATTTTTTCACGATCTTCATTGTACAAGGTGATCAATTTTTGCAAAGATTTTGTCCAATTAACTTTGGGCACATAAGTCGCTCCCCAAAAAGGTCTGCCATCTGGAAGGGCCACTACATTTAATGGCCAGCCACCGCTGCCGGTCATCATTTGAAGGGCATCCATATATATTTGGTCTACATCTGGGCGCTCTTCCCTGTCTATTTTAATGTTTATGAAGTTTTCGTTCATAAGATTGGCTACCTCCTCATCTTCAAAACACTCTTCTTCCATTACATGGCACCAATGACAGGCTGCATAGCCTATGCTGATCAGCAAGGGTTTGTTCTCTTTTTGGGCACGCTCCAATACCTCAGGATGCCAAGCCTCCCAATTGACCGGATTATGGGCATGTTGTAATAAGTAAGGACTTGTTTCTTCTATTAAGGCATTGGTATATTTATGGGCCATGTCTTCCTTTTTTTGGGCACAAGCGTTTAAAATAAGTGATAAGACCAATAAAATGGCTGTGTTTTTTAACATAGTACAATAAGTAGGGCAAAAAAAAGCGCCCAAAGCGGGCGCTAAATTTTCAAAGTTTTCAAATTACTTAACTTCAAAGGTAATCTTCACATTTACCCTGTAGTCATCAATTTTCCCGTTTTTGACGGTCGCACTTTGCTCGTTGACGTAAACCGAGCGAATGTTCTTTACAGATTTTGAAGCTTGGGCCAAGGCATTCGCCGTGGCATCTTCCCAACCTTTTTCTGAGTTGGCCAATACTTCTATTACTTTTAAAATTGCCATAGTTAATGTTTTTTAAATTTCTTCAATTTAGCAAAATATAGCCAAAGGTATCCTTAAAGATTTACAAAATTTAACCGTTCAAGGCTACAACTTTACTCACTTTATCACCAAGCATGTTTTTGAGCATGGTTTCAATGCCATTTTTGAGTGTGAACGTAGATGACGGACACCCACTGCAAGCGCCTTGTAAAATAACATTCACCGTTTTGCTGTCTTCTTCGTAAGATTGAAACAAAATATTGCCCCCATCACTGGCTACGGCAGGTTTTACATACTCCTCCAAGATATCGATAATCTGTTTTGAAGTATCATCATAAACTTTTGCTTCAGCATCGGTGGAAGTATTTTCAGCTTGAGTTTGAACTAGATTTGGAGATACTACAGGTTCTCCCTTGGAGAGAAAATCACGGATAAATTCTCGAACATCATTTGTGATTTCGTTCCAATCGGCAACTTCAAACTTCGTTACTGATACATAGTTCTGGTCAAAGAACACTTCTTTTACATAAGGAAAATGAAACAACTGTTTGGCAAGCTGAGAATCTTTGGCCTCATCAATATTTTTGAACTCAAAAATGGAAGGTACAATCATTTTGTTGGCAACAAATTTCATCACCGCCGGATTCGGAGTGACTTCGGCATAGACCGTAAAGGCATTTTGTGGTGATAATACTTCTTCAATTACGATAGGTTCATCAGCATTTAAATACTCCACCAATTGTTGTGCAACTTCGTCTTTGACATCATTCCATTGTACGATGTCAAATCGTTCCAAAGCGATGAAATTACCTGATATATATACCGTTTTGATAAAAGGCAAATAAAAAAGTTGTTGTGCCAAAGGCGAGTTTTTGGCTTCATCAATGTTTTTGAATTCATAGTTGTTGCGAACCAAAAAGTGATTTGCCTCAAACTTCAAAATAGCTGGGTTATTGGTCTCGATTAGCGTAATGTGGTACTCTTTCATGGCAAATATTTTGGCAAAAATACGAAGTAATTACGGGCTTTAAAACATATAATAATGTTACATTTAAACCGTTATACTAGTTGTCTGAACAGTACAGTTACTAATACTTAGCCCCAAAGCCTTAATGAAGCAATCGTTAACACTATTTATATTGACCATTTTCCTTGGTATGAATGTTAAGGCTCAAGAAGGCATCCCGGTATATTTTGATTACCTATCCGATAATTATTATTTGGTTTACCCATCAATGGCCGGTATAGGTGAAGGTGGTAAGATGCGACTGACCGCAAGAAAACAGTGGTTCAATGTCGATGAGGCACCTAGCTTGCAAACCTTTAATGCCCATTTTAGAGTAGGCCAAAATAGTGGGGTGGGAGGAATAATTTACAACGATGCCAATGGTTATCACTCACAGACAGGTCTTAAATTCACCTATGCTCATCACCTGAAAATGGGGGGTGATATACGTAGTTTGAACCAAGTATCTTTTGGCATGAGCTTTGGCATGATTTTAAGTAGTTTGGATGAAACAGAATTTCGATCGGTAATACCCGATCCCGTAATCACGGGAACCAAGAATACAACCAGTTATTTTAATGTAGATTTAGGAGCCTCTTATAATTATTTAGAATTTTACGCACACGCGGCAATTTTGAATCTATTGGGCAGTGGACGAGATTTATATACTGCGGCAGAATTTGACAATTTGAGAAGATATTTGGTCTCGGTAGGTTATCTTTTTGGTAGAAGTGAATGGCGTGTGGAACCTTCCATTTTATTTCAAATGACTGATTTCACAAACGAAAAAACAGTGGACTTAAATGCTAAGGTGTACAGGGATGTAGATTTTGGAACTGTTTGGGGTGGACTTTCCTATCGTCGAAGTTTTGATGGGGCTCAATTCCAGCAAAATGGCTCATTTGGTGAGCAACGATTACAACTTTTTACTCCAATTATAGGTGTCAATGTGGATAAATTCATGTTCTCTTATAACTACTCCTACCAAACCGGTGATATCCGTTTTGATAATGGGGGGTTTCATCAGATCACCATTGGCTACAACATTGGTCAAAACACCGAAAATCGATACGATTGCTACTGTCCTGCAGCTAATTATTAACTTTTCTTCAGCGGAATATATTGTGGGCAATATGAACTTCGATTGCTTGTTTGGCACAAATTGTGATGTGTAGAACTTGACTTAAGTTTTATCCAAAAAATAGAATTTTATCTTATCTTTTTATTGATTTTTGTAGGAAGGCCATTTGTAATCCTAAAAGAATTTTTATGATAGTTTTACCAGTTAATGG
>JABDND010000101.1 GCA_013001145.1 Croceitalea sp.
TGCAAGAACTTTTACAATTGTATGAGGCAAAAGCCATATCGGCAATGGAAATTGCCAATATCACCCCAAGGCTTAAGGCAAATGTGGACCAAAGTGCCTACACCCTAAATAACTTGATTTTTTGGGCCAATAGTCAAATGAAGGGCATTCGTGCACGGCCAAAAGAAATTAACCTTTCCACTGCGGTTTCCAAATGCATTAAGTTGTTTGCGGAACAGTTGGATAGAAAAAATATTCATCTTCAACTGGACATTGAGAAAAACTGCACTTGCAAATTTGACCCCGATCAAATGAATATCATTTTACGCAACCTTATTTATAACGCCATAAAGTACTCCAATACAGAGGGCTCTATTAAAATTAATTGTGTACAAAATAACGCTGATTTGATTTTATCTATTTGTGATGATGGCATTGGTATGAACCAAAATCAAATTGACAATATACTCAATGCCGTCGAGGTGCAATCAACACCGGGCACCTATCAAGAAAAGGGCACAGGAATAGGATTATCAATTACAATGGAATTAATCAAATTAAACGATGCTTACATGACCATTGAAAGTGAAGAAAATAAAGGAAGTTGCTTTAATCTGCACTTGCCCAGAGTATAAATCATCGATGAATTGCATGATTTTATAGATAAAACACACATTTTCTGGGGATTCACAACAAATATTCTTAATCCATACCCTTGAACGTTAATTTTATTAATTGATAAATTGGCGGTTAATGTCCCTAAATCACACGCAAAACAAACTTTTTTCCAATTTTGGAAAGCAAACTGTATATAGTTGCTTTTTATTCTTATTGTGTGTTTTTAGCCTAAATGCCCAAAACATTTCAAAAGACAGTCTAAAAGCCGTATTGGAAAAAATTGATCGACAAAATGATTCCAATAAGAAAGACTCCCTCTACATAGAAATGATGCTACAATTGGCTTCAGAATATCGATTCTACAAATCTGACAGTCTATTATCTCTGTCAAAAGAAGGTCTTAAACTGAGCAAGAAACAAAAATACACCCTTGGAGAAAGCAAGGCCCTTAACAATATCGGCGACTTTTATTCAGATAAGGGGCAAAGCAAAGAAGCCATTTCCTATTACAAACAATCCTTCTCATTGGCCGATTCCATCGGCAATATAGATATGAAAATAGGGGTGCTCAACGACCTCTCATCAGAATACGGTTACTCCGGTAATTATGCCCAAGCGTTGAAAGGGTATTTGGAAGGAATTGATTTAGCGAACACGGCCAACAATAAACTTTATCTCTCAATTTTAAATGAGAACATTGCGAATTTGTATGCTTCTCAAAAAGAATTTGATCAAGCTTTGGAATTCTATTCAAAAGTGCGCAAAATCAATGAAGAATTAAAAAACGATGTATACGAGGCCGAAACCTTAAGCAACTTGGCATCTGTACATACTGATATGAAGGATTTTGACAATGCCATGTTTCATATAAATAAAAGTATTTCAATTTTCGAAAAGCATGAAATTTACGATTGGTTGGCATTTGCGTACGGCGTTAAGGGAGAAATATATTTAGGCCAGAAAAAATTTCAATGGGCCTTATATTGGTTTGATCAAAGCAATATTTTACATCATAATTTGGAAGATGAGCGCGGGCAGATTGACCTGCTCAACGGCATGGCGAAAGCATACCTTGGCTTAGAAGAGGATTCCATTTCGGCCGTTTATGCCCTACAGGCCTACGATGTGTCAAAAAAAATTAAGTCGTTGGAAGGCCAATTGGAATGCGCCAAAACGCTTTATACCATCAATAAGAACAAAGCCGATTATGAACAGGCATTGAGTTACCATGAGATGTATCAACAAATGGCCGATTCATTATCAAGAGATGAAAATAAAAAGAGTCTTACCCTTTTAAAAACCAAACTTAATTATGACCAGCAAAAGGCCGATTTAATTGCCTCCAATGAGAAATCACTGGCCAAACAACGTAATTACATCAATGTCTCCTTAATCATTCTATTTATTTTGGCCGGTACAACCATACCATTGTACCTCAATCAAAAGAAGCAAAAGAAGCTTTACAAAGAACTAAAGACCAAAACAAAAAACCTTCGTGACCGCGAGGGCGAACTCAACGAAATCAACAAAACCAAAGACCGTTTGTTCTCCATAATTGGTCATGACCTCAGGGGCCCTATTGGTGCTTTGCAAGGTTTATTGCGCTTGTTTACCAATGGAGAACTCGACAAAGAAGATTTTTTAGGTTTTGTACCTAAATTGAAGACTGATGTTGATCACATTCTATTCACACTGAACAACCTATTGTCATGGGGCCATGCCCAAATGAACGGCACAAAAACTAGACCTAAAATTATCTCTTTACATCAATTGGTTGATAACAACATTCATCTGTTGTCAGAACTGGCTGCCACCAAATCCATCAAAATTATCAATCAATTACCGGAAAACCCGATGGCTTTTATAGATGAAAACCAAATAGACATCGTTATACGAAATCTTATAAGCAACGGAATCAAATTTACCCCAAACAACGGCTTGATAACCATTGAAGCTGAAGATGAGAAGCACTTTTGGCGTGTCAAAATCAAGGACACCGGAATCGGCATGGATGAAAAAACCCAGGCCAAGCTCTTCAATGACAATTCGAATATTACTACTTATGGCACAAACAATGAAAAAGGTACCGGTTTGGGCCTTTCCCTTTGTAAAGAAATGGTGCTTAAAAACAACGGAAAAATTTGGGTAGAAAGCAAGGCTAAAAAAGGCTCCAGCTTTTATTTCACCGTGCCCAAAGTGGTTAAAAAGTACGCAAAGGCCGGTTAAATAAGGTCATCCAAATTTTTTACGCCCACATACCGCTCACTGGTAAAGCCCTCTCCATATTCTACACCAATAAGCCTACCTAAGTCTCGTGCCCTATAGATCACACTGTCAATAAAATTTTTGCTGCTTATCGGCGTCTCGGCCTCGTTGCTTTTGGGATCATAAAACTGCGAAGAATAGGCCAAAATAGCTGCCTCCTTTATTTTGATGTATTCCGAAACGTCCATTACAAAATCTGGCTTCAAGTTCTTCCATTGAATATAGTGATAGACCGCTTTTGGCCGCCAGGGCTCTTGCCACTGGTCATCGCCATCCATTTTGGTGTCAATTTTGATCAAACCACTCAAAAAACAAGAATCACTTACTAATTTTGCGCCTTTACCATGATCAATATGCCGGTCTTCAACGGCATTGCACAATACTATTTCTGGGCGGTATTTTCTGATCATTCGTATCACCTCCAACTGGTGGGCTTTGTCATTAATAAAAAATCCGTCGGCAAATTCTAGATTCTCTCGCACGGCCAATCCTAGTATTTTCGCCGATTTTGCAGCTTCTTTATCTCTGATGTCTGCAGTACCACGTGTTCCTAGTTCGCCGCGAGTCAAGTCAACAATGCCTACTTTTTTGCCCATGGCCACTTTTTTGGCAATGGTCGCACCCGCACCCAATTCGGCATCATCTGGATGCGCCCCAAAAACTAAAATATCTAATTTCATAATCTATATAGGGATGGCCTTTGATTTTACCTTGGCCAAGGCTTGCTCAATATCGAGCACCAAATCTTCGACCTCTTCTATTCCCACCGAAAAGCGAATAAGACCGTCCTTTATACCCTGCATTTTCCTATCTGCTTCGCTCATTAAAGAATGGGATGTTTTGACGGGTGATAAAACGGTGCTTTCAACACCAGCCAAACTCATTGAAGCTTTAATCAAGTTAAGACTTTTCATAAATTGAGAAGCATCAAGTTGTTCTTTTAATTCAAAAGACAACATCCCGCCAAAACCATGCATTTGCCTTTTGGCCAATTCGTGATCTGGATGGGATGTTAGACCAGGATAGTAAACGGTGTCAACATCAGCATTGGAGTTTAAATAATCTGCCATTTGTTGCGCATTGTTGTTTTGAGCCCTTACCCTAAGCCCCATCGTCTTCAAGCTTCTTTCCAATAACCAAACGGTTTGATCGCTAAGGCTGCCGCCAAAGCAAATGGATGAGTCCCAAATACGCTTCATATTGATTTTGGTCGAAGCAACCGCTCCGGCACAGATATCAGAATGGCCTCCCATATATTTGGTGGCACTATGAATCACTATATCAATGCCAAAATCTATCGGGTTTTGGTTGACGGGACTTGCAAAGGTGTTGTCAATCATAGTGACCAAACCATGTTTTTTAGCTAGCTGAGCAACTGCCTCCATGTCGGTTATGGTCAAAAGTGGATTGGATGGTGTTTCCAAGTAAACCACTTTGGTATTTGGTCTAATTTCTTGCGCAAAATCGGTAGCCTTCCAACCTTTTGTGAAGGAGTAGGTAATGCCATACTTTTCCAATTGGGTCACCACGAAATTATAGGTGCCACCATAGAGGGTTTGTTGAAGGACAATATGATCTCCCGCCTGTAAAAAAGCCATGAGTGCATGACTTATTGCCGCCATGCCACTACTAAATATTAGGGCCGATTCTGCGTGCTCCAAGGCTGCAATCTTTTTGCAGAGTGCCTCTTGATTAGGAGTATTAAAATACCTGGGGTATCGTTTAATGGCAACATCATCAAAAGCGTATGAGGTACTCATATATAATGGTGAAATCGCCCCCTTAAACTGCTCATCGGTGACTTCGCCCACGTGGGTGCAAATGGTGTTAATGCCCTTGGCTTGTTTCATTGCGACTATTTTGTGTTAAAAGTACTAAAAAATAAAAATCAGCTTGTTTATTTTATACTGTAATAGCAAACCTTGAAGACTTACAGTAATTAAAAATTAAAGGTCTATTAAAACTATTTTCAAACCTGAAAAGATTTCCATTTACCTTTTTTAAACCAGTAAATTGATAAAACGGCCAACAGTAATTCGGCAGCTGTTATGGCAATGAATACCCCTACGGCTCCCCAATCAAGCACAATGGCCAATAGATAAGCCAAAGGCAATTGAAATAACCAAAAAGATATAAAATTGACCTTGGTGGGCGTTTGTGTGTCACCCGAACCGTTGAAGGCCTGTGTGACAACCATGCCATAGGCGTAAAATATGTAGCCAGCTGCAATAATCTGCAAACATAGCGCACCGTTTATTATTACCGTTTCCGAAGTATTGAACCAGCCAATGATCTCGGTTGCAAAAAATAGATAGATCAATGAGACCAACCCCATAAACAGCGCATTGTACTTGCTGGTTTTCCAAACCGAGGTCTCGGCCCTCTCGGGCTCATTGGCCCCTAAGTTTTGCCCAACCAGGGTGGCAGCAGCATTGCTCATGCCCCAGGCGGGCATTAGCGTAAACATCATAACCCGAATTGCGATGGTATAACCTGCCAATACCTCGCTTCCAAATTCAGACATGATCCGCATCAAGAAAACCCAACTCGAAGTACCAATTAGAAACTGTGCGATACCGCCTAATGATACTCGTATCAGATTGATCATTACACCAATGTTCAAAACCAAATCTTTAATTAAAATCTTGATTTTGCTCCAACCAAAAAATAGAATTCCCAATTGAAATAAGACCGCCGTACCACGCCCAATATTTGTCGCTATTGCGGCGCCCATCACGCCATATTCGGGAAATGGCCCCCATCCAAAAATGAAAAAAGGGTCTAAAATGATGTTTAAACCATTTGATAGCACCAAGGTCCACATGGCAATGGATGCGTCACCCGCACCACGAAAAATAGCGTTGATCAAAAACAACAGCATTATGGTAATATTCCCGCCTATAAGCCATTGGGTATATCCATAACCTTCTTGAATCAAATCTTGTTCCGCCCCCATTAGCCCCAGTATCTCCTTCGCAAATAGAAATCCGAGAATACCTACCAAAAGTGAGACCAAAATTCCTAAAAAAATGGCCTGCACCGCTGTTTTGCGTGCGCCTTCAATATCCTTTTCCCCTACCCTACGGGCCACTACTGCTGTTGCCGCCATGCTCAATCCGATAGCTACTGCATAGATGAGGGTTATCACCGATTCGGTCAGACCAATGGTTGCCACCGCATTTACGCTAACTTGAGAAACCCAAGCGATGTCAACTAAGGCAAAAATGCTTTCCATCAGCATTTCCAATATCATTGGAATGGACAACATAAAAATTGCCTTTCGAATACTACCGGAGGTAAATTCTGTCTCTTTTCCCGTGACTGCAATCCAAAAATATTTGGGTAATCTTTTAAGTAATGAGCTGTTTGATTTCGTCATTCAAAAGACTTAAGATTATAGGCTGTTGGCTAAATGATCATGTTCAGCCCTTATTAATACAGCCAATTATAGGTGCCGATGCCGGGGGATATGAGTTAATCATCCAACTCGTTGAAAAACAAATATGAAGAAAATAAATGAAATGTAACTATTGTGCTTACTAGTTGGAATAGTTGACACGGTAACGCCAATAACTAATACCTCCCAATACAAAAACACCCAAAACCGTGTACCAAATAAAATTAGGAGTGATTACTTGGTCGCCACTGGCGTAACTGTGCAGTCCGACCAAATAAAAATTAACACCAAAGTAAGTCATCATTATACTGGCAAAAGCGATGATACTGGCAAAATTGAACAACCATTTGCTCCGTAGGCCAGGCACCAAGCGCATGTGGATCACAAAGGCATAGATCATAATTGAAATTAGTGCCCAAGTTTCTTTGGGGTCCCAACCCCAATAACGGCCCCAGCTTTCATTGGCCCATTGTCCTCCTAAAAAATTTCCAATGGTCAGCATGATTAAGCCAACAGTCAAAGCCAGTTCATTGATAATGGTCAACTCTTTTAAGTTGATTTCCATCCGCTTTTTATTCTTGGCATTAGTCAATACAATCAGCAATAAGGAAACAACGCCCAAAATCATACCTACCGTAAAAGGGCCATAACTACCTACGATTACGGCCACATGAATCATCAACCAATAACTGTCCAGAACGGGAACCAAATTGGCAATTGATGGATCGACACACCTTTGGTGGGCGATCCATAACAACATGGCGGTGACAAAAGCACTTGCGGCAATTGTCAATTCGCTTTTGCGACCAAAGGCCAATCCCATGGCCATGGTGGCCCATGATACATATAAAATACTTTCGTAAGCGTCACTCCATGGCGCATGGCCAGAGATATACCACCTTAAGATCAAGCCAGTCGTATGCCATATAAAAAACAAGATGATTGTGCCCTTTAAAAAGAACGCGGTGGCCTTCCATATTTCACGGGCCTTAAAAATCTTAAAAATCAAAACCACAAAAAGCAAGACTCCCACGAGTGCATAATACTTATACAGCCTATTGAAAATATCAAGTTTGTTGTATAATATCTCGGTTTTAATCTTGTTTTCTGAAGGCAACACCTCAGCACCGTGGTTTTTTTGATTTTGCTTGAAAGCTTCCAAAATTTTATCTGCTTCAACATAATCATTCGTCTTTATGGCCTTTTGTACAGCATTAAGATAATACGGCAATCCATTGCGCATGAAATTGGCATAGAGCGAATCTTGCACTTGATATTGCCCTGAACGAAATTCAACCGCCGAAATCCATTTGTTGTTCTCATCATTTAACAATGGAAAAATCTTAATTATTTGACCGCTTAAAGCGAAGTTGAGCAGGCTCAATCGTTCATTGGCCTTCTTAAAATCTTTTTGAAACTGATTGGGATTGTTGGTCGAAGTAGCATCCATCATAAAAGGCTCCAACTTGTAATTGCCTTCCGCATCGAAAAAATCGGTGGCCTTTACAAATTTTTTACCCTTCGGTACGCCCACAATTTCGCGAATGCTATCATTCTCGCGTTTTGCCAAAGCTATAAACTCTGTATTGAACCATATCGCCGGATTGAGCATCATGGATAGGAACACCTGATCTGGATTCAGATCACGATAGGCATTTGAACCGCTCAGCTTGCGCAATAATTCTGACGCAAAAGTGTGAATGGGTTTCATACGTCCACCTTCATCTTGAATGACTAATTCTCCAAACTTATCGGCATGTTCCTTGGAGACTGTTGTGGCCTGTATTACAGAATCAACTTGTGCATTTGTAGGCAGGGCAGCATGTTGATGATCCTTGGGCGACTGTTGCCCTAATGACGCACTTAAACCAAAAATCATGGCAACCAATGTCAATTTGGCTTTTTTGGCCTTTAATTTATCTAGAGACTTGGCCAGTTCTTTAAATCTGGTCTTACCAAAAAACATGATCCCCAAAAGACCCAAGTACAAAAGAAAATAACCCAAATAAGTTATCCATGTGCCCCATTGGTCGTGATTGACAGATAGTATGGTTCCTTTTTCATCTGGATGAAAACTAGATTGAAAAAAACGATACCCCTTATGGTCCAAAACATGGTTCATGTAAATGTCGTAGTCAAAAGGGCGTTCATCTTCAACAGTGATCTTGCTCATGAACGAAGCATAACTATTTTCGGTGCCGGGATATTTTTCTGCGATAAAATCATTGAGCTTGACGCTAAAAGGAAGCTCATATACTTTAGAACCGTAGGCCAATGAAAATTCGAGTCCACCTACCTTGAATTTATCAGAAAAAGAAGAAACTCCTTGGCCGCCCAATAATTTTTGCTCTATCTGTTGTCCATTACTGCTAACCTTAATAACAAGCGCGTCTTGAGTCTGCTCCGTTATTTCCTCTTCTGGTACTTTTACCACATCATAAGTGCCTTTTATCATAGGCTCAGGTATCACAAATTGCATTCCGGCCATATTGTAAAGTGAACGCAACTGTAAGGGTTGCACGCTGTCTTTGTATACCGCTCCACTATATTGGTCGGCCATTCGCAAAAACGACCCTTCAAATGGTGTATCAATGGTCAGCATACTATCTGAAGTGAAAATATTAATGGCTCCCTCCGTATTTTTGTCAAGCGCAAAAAGCACGTTGTGAATACTTGAAATCTCACCTTTTTCCAAATAGTGCTCATGTCTTTGGCCATCGCCAGCCTCCACAATTTTTAAAAATTCATTGCCCTTGGCATCAGCAACCAGGCCTTTTTTGGCCCCTTGAATAAAGTCTACATATTCTATGGTAAAAGGCTGTCCATTAAAGTCTGATTTCCATGGAAGGCTTGAACGTTTACCTTCGGGTGTGACCAATATGTCATCTTCCAAAACCCTTCTTTTGGTTTCACCATTGATATCGCCATCGACAAAAGCCGTCAAATAGGTCTTATCTGAATAAAAGACGTTTTCTGCATTGCCCTCGCGAATGGGCATCATTCCTTCAAAGCTAATGTAACGTGTAACAAAGGCACCCACAATGATCAATATCCAAGAGAGGTGCAATACCAAAACCGGCCATTTTTTCCATTGTAGTAAATTGTATTTAAAAATATTCCCTGTAAAGTTGATGGCGAAAAACACCATGATCACTTCAAACCATGTGGCATTATAGATGTAGATGCGTGCTGTTTCGGTACTGTACCAGCTTTCAACAAAAGTGCCAAAGGCCATGGCGGTGGCGAATGCCAAAAAAAGTACCGACATTAATCGGGTCGAAAACAATGATTTTTTGAGCAAATCCCACATAAACCTTTTCTTCTTTGGCTTGCAAAAATACATTGTTTTTAGCTATGGCTCATACCCAGTGCAAACTAAAAAGTTGAACAGTTTTGTTAATTCTTTTAAAAAATGGGACTGACCATATATTTGTACATTTAGGCATGATTTCTATCGTATTATTAGGATCTGGCAATCTCGCACACCACCTATGCCAAGCATTTTCTAAATCGGCTAAAGTAAAGGTGGTTCAAGTTTATGGCCGAAATAAGAGGGCTCTTAAAAAATTTGAAAAATTTGCTGATACTACCCTGGTCCTTACATTGCTCAAGCCTGCTTCAATTTATATTCTTGCAGTGAATGATGATGCAATCAAGCCCTTATCGATGGCCTTAATGGAAAAACAAGGATTGGTAGTACATACTGCGGGAGGAATTCATATGGATGTATTGCAGCATGAGCATCGAGGGGTTTTTTATCCTTTACAAACATTTACCGCTGATAAGGAGGTTGATTTTTCAGCGGTTCCAATCAGCATCGAGGCTCACAAAAAAGAAGATAAGATGCTTTTGCAAGATTTGGCATCATCAATATCAAGTGAAGTTTATGATGTTCCATCAAGTAAGCGCATGAAATTGCATGTGGCCGCTGTTTTTGTGAATAACTTTGTGAACCATCTTTATGCTATAGGTGAAGGTATTTGCCAACAAGAAAAAATACCCTTTGAAATATTGCAGCCATTGATTAGAGAAACTGCAGATAAAATCCGAAGTTTGAGCCCAGAAAAAGCACAGACGGGTCCTGCTCGGCGAAATGATGCGGATACTATGAAACAACATTTAAGCTATTTGGAGAATTCCACACATAAGCAAATTTACCAACTGTTGAGCGAGTCGATTATCAAAAACTATGAAGAAAAATTATAAAGAATATTTAAAAGACATTACCACATTTGTCTTTGATGTTGATGGTGTTTTTACCGATGGATCGATATTGGTGACCACCCAAGGTGAAATGTTGAGAAAAATGAACGTTAAGGATGGGTTTGCCTTAAAAACAGCTCTTCAAAAAGGGTACCAAGTCTGTATCATTTCCGGCGGCTCAAATGAAGGCGTCCGAGACCGCCTTAAAGGTTTGGGAGTTACAGATATTTATCTCGGAGCACATTTAAAACAAGAGCCTTTAAAGGAATACCTACATATGTACGATATCGATCCCGAAAACGTACTCTATATGGGCGATGACCTTCCTGATATTCCTCCCATGAAATTGGTCAAAGTGGCTACATGCCCTCAAAATGCAGTTGCCGAAGTAAAGGCAATAAGTGATTACGTATCGCATAAAAATGGTGGTGAAGGCTGTGTGCGTGATATCATTGAGCAAGTTTTAAAAGTAAGAGGGGATTGGAACTTAAATTTTAGTGCAGCCAATGATTGAGAACCCGCTGGCCCAAAAATTACGAAATCATCGATTGATCTTGGCATCAGCATCACCAAGAAGACAAATGTTTCTTAAGGAGTTGGGTCTCACTTTTAAAATAAAGTTAAAAGAGGTTGAAGAAAACTATCCTACTAATCTAAAAGGGGCAGAAATTTCTGCCTATCTCTCAAAATTAAAGGCCGATGCCTTTATTGACGAACTAAAGCCCAACGATATTTTATTAACGGCCGACACCGTGGTTTGGCACAATGGCACTTCACTTGCCAAAGCAAGCAGTGTTGAAAAAGCCCGTGAAATGCTTGGACTACTTTCCAAGGAATGGCATGAGGTCATTACGTCAATCACCTTCTCCACGACGATGGGCCAAAAGACCTTTAGTGAAGTCACCAAAGTAAAGTTCAAGGAACTAAGTAAAAGTGAGATTGATTTTTACATCGAAACCTTCCGCCCATTTGACAAAGCCGGTGCCTATGGCATTCAGGAATGGATAGGTTTAACAGCTATTGAAACTATACAAGGGTCCTACACCAATGTTGTGGGATTACCTACCCATTTAGTTTACAAAACGTTAATGGACATGGTGAACTAGTTCATCTTGAGTAGTTTTGTCACAAAATTTTTGCTGAAATGAAAAAATGGGTGCGTTTTGAATTGTTTGTGGTTGGGTTCGCCCTTGTGGTGGTATTATTTGAATGTTGTACCAATGTAAACGCAAATGCGAACGAAAAAAAGGCGGATCCCGTGGCCAAAGAAAAACCACTGTCCGAGGAATTTAAAGCATACTGGTATGCTGGGGATGCAGAAATAACCACTTACGAACTGGAACAGGCCAGATATGGTGAATTAAGAAAAGGTTCAGCGGTAATGATTTTCGTGACCGAGCCGTTCTTACCCCAAATTCAGGTAAAAGCCGAAAACAATGACCTCGCCAATGTGCCGGTCTTAAAATTGAATGCCACCAAAAATTATTTGACAGGTATTTACCCCTACTCAATTATGAGTAGCACCTTTTATCCGGTAGCTGACAACCAACATGCAATAAAGACCAGTCTGTCTATGCAAGAATGGTGCGGACATGTCTATTCTCAATTAAACAACCGAGAATCATTCGAGTTTACATCACACTCTTATTTTGAAGGTGAGGCCGATCAGAGCTTTAAGTTGGAAAAGTCCTATCTCGAAGATGAAATATGGAACAAAATAAGAATTAACCCACAGGACTTGCCTACGGGTAAAATTTCTATGATACCTTCTTTAGAGTTCTTTAGGGTCAGTCATCAAAAAGTAAAAGCGTTTGACGCAGATGCGAAGCAAAGCACTCAGGGACCCATGAGCACCTATACCATTGATTACGAGAATGGTATGCGCGTTCTATCGATCAATTATCGCACCGAATTTCCCCATACCATAGAAAGTTGGAGCGAAACTTACAAAAGTGGTTTTGGCGCCAATGCCAAACAAATGACTTCAAAAGCTTCGAAAATAAAAAGTCTTAAAACACCCTATTGGAGACAAAATTCAAATAAATTTGTAG
>JABDND010000118.1 GCA_013001145.1 Croceitalea sp.
TGGTAATTCTACCAGGTGATGGCCTAAATCCATTATATGGGTCTTCCGCGTTTATACGGCATTCGATTGAGTGCAGTTTAGGAGTATAATTCTTTCCGGAAATTGGAACGCCAGCGGCTACAAGAATCTGTTCGCGTATTAGGTCATAATCAATTACCTGTTCGGTAATCGGATGTTCTACCTGTATTCGGGTATTCATTTCCATGAAATAGAAATTCCTGTGTTTATCTACTAGAAATTCTACCGTGCCAGCACCCTCATATTTGATGTATTCTGCAGCTTTTACGGCTGCGGCACCCATGGCATTTCGCAATTTATCGGTCATAAAAGGAGACGGTGTCTCTTCGGTCAATTTTTGGTGTCTGCGTTGAACCGAACAATCTCGTTCAGATAAATGGCATGCCTTACCATATTGATCGCCGACGATTTGTATTTCGATATGGCGCGGTTCTTCAATCAATTTTTCCATGTACATACCGCCATTGCCAAAAGCCGCTGTAGCTTCTTTAACGGCACTTTCAAAACCGGCTTCCAGCTGCTCTTCTTTCCAGATTGCTCGCATTCCTTTACCGCCACCTCCGGCCGTGGCTTTTATCATTACCGGATACCCCATTTTTTTGGCCACCTTTTTAGCATCGGCCACATCTTTTAAGAGACCTTCAGAACCAGGTATAGTTGGTACTCCGGCCTTCTTCATTGTTTCTTTTGCGGTCGCCTTATCGCCCATTTTATCAATTTGATCACCAGAAGCTCCAATAAATTTTATTTCGTGCTCTGCACAAATTCTTGAGAATTTGGAGTTTTCAGATAAAAAACCATACCCTGGGTGAATGGCATCGGCATTGGTGATTTCGGCTGCGGCAATGATGTTGGGTATCTTTAAGTACGATTCGCTACTCGGCGGTGGTCCAATACAAACCGCTTCATCAGCAAATCGAACATGCAAACTCTCTTCATCGGCTTTTGAATAAACTGCCACCGTTTTAATGCCCATTTCTTTGCAGGTGCGAATAACACGCAGTGCTATTTCTCCTCTATTTGCAATTAATACTTTCTTGAACATAATACCTTACAATTTAAAATGATACTGGTTAAGCCCCATGAATTAACCTGAAACCCACTTTAATCATTTTGTTTTTATTTAAGATGGGTCAACCAAAAACAAGGGCTGATCAAACTCAACAGGTGAAGAATCATCTACCAATACCTTGACAATTTTACCTGAGACTTCCGACTCAATGTCATTAAAAAGCTTCATGGCCTCAATTACACATAGCACATCCCCTTTCTTTATTTCTTGTCCAACCTCAACAAACGAAGGTTTGTCAGGAGAAGGTTTGCGATAAAATGTGCCAATTATTGGAGATTTGATTGTTATGTATTTAGAATCATCACTGGCTGGTGCGGCCGGTGTGGCTGGTGCTTGTTCCGCGGCTGGTGCAGCAGGTGCAGCAGGTGCCACTGGAGCGTGAGCCACAGGTATCTGCTGTACTATGGTAGTTTCAGGACTTGTAGAATACCCTCCCGTTTTAATGGTGATTTTGAGATCATCCATCTCTAACTTCACTTCGCTGGCACCAGATTTGGCTACAAATTTGATCAAGCTTTGAATTTCCTTAATATCCATTTAATTTGATTTAATTAGTTTTTATGAATTGTACGCCCATTTTAGGTAAATGGATCCCCATGTAAAACCTCCGCCAAAGGCAGCAAAGACTAGGTTGTCCCCTTTTTTCAATTGCTTTTCGTAATCATTCAACAACAGCGGCAAAGTAGCTGAAGTTGTATTGCCATATCGGTCAATGTTCATCATCACTTTAGCTTCGTCCACACCCATGCGGTTGGCTGTGGCATCAACAATGCGTTTGTTTGCTTGGTGAGGCACCAACCATTGTACGTCATCATGTGTTAAATTATTGCGTTCCATAATCTTGGCAGCGACATCGGCCATGTTGGAAACCGCAAACTTAAATACCGATTTGCCGTCTTGAAAAACATAATGCTGCTTATTCTTTATGGTTTCTGCACTAGCTGGCAAAATGGAACCCCCGGCGTCCATCTTTAAAAAATTTCTTCCCACACCGTCCGACCTTAAGTATTCGTCTTGAAGGCCCAAGCCTTCTTCATTGGGCTCAAACAGAACGGCGCCCGCTCCATCGCCAAAGATAATACAGGTGGTCCTATCGGTATAATCAATAATCGACGACATTTTGTCTGCACCGATCAGTAGTATTTTTTTATATCTTTTTGATTCAATGTAACTCGCGGCAGTTGACATTCCAAAAAGAAAGCTAGAGCAGGCTGCTTGCAAATCATATGAAAACGCATTATTTGCGCCTATCTCTGAAGCCACGTAAGCGGCTGTAGATGCCACCAGCATATCGGGGGTTGCAGTTGCAACAATAACCAAATCTATATCTTCGGGGTCAAGTCCTTTTTTGGCAATAAGATCTTGCGCCGCTTTGATGGCTAAATAAGAAGTGCCCGCACCTTCTTTTTTCAATATTCTCCGTTCTTTGATGCCGGTTCTGCTTGTTATCCATTCGTCATTGGTATCAACCATGGATTCCAACAGTTTGTTGGTCAATCTAAACTCTGGCACATAGGCTCCTACAGCTGTTATTGCTGCCGTATTTTTTACCATCTCAATATTTGTATTTTGTCAAAAAAAGGGTAAAACGACTCAAAACTTGTGAAAAGTAGTGATTTTTCGTGACTTTTTGCCCGAAAAATCAATTTCAATAAGGTTTCATGAATCCATAAAAAAACTCCCGCAGTATTCTTCGGGAGTCCTATTATAATGATACAAAAAAACCTTAAGCGGCAGTTTCTTCCTCTGCTTTGTCAATAAGAATTTGACCGCGGTAAAAGAGTTTGCCTTCATGCCAATGCGCCCTATGGTACAAATGCATTTCGCCAGTCACAGAATCTTTTGCTATGGTGGGCATGGTCGCTTTGTAATGTGTGCGCCTTTTGTCTCTTCTTGTTTTTGATATTTTTCTTTTAGGATGTGCCATTGTTCGCTATTTATCCGTTAATAATTTTTTTAAACCGTCCCACCTTGGGTCTGTATCTTGTTTGGGTTCTTTTGTTTCTTTAGGTTCCAATTCTTCCAGTTTTTTTAAAGCCTCTGATTTTAAAGAGCCGTCTAAAACCCCTGGATGTACCCTTTTTTGTGGTACTGACAATACTAATAGTTCATATATGTGCTGAGCAATATAAACTTGATGCTCCCCATGGGGAATTATCAAGATTTCATCGTCCTCATCATTGAATTCCTCCCCAAATTTTATGATCAAGGTAAAATCTGCTGTTATAGCTTGATCAAAGGGTTCGTTTGTCAAATCGCAATTTACGTTCACTGTGCCACTGGCCAACATTTCCAACTCCATCATCGTGGTCATTTTGTTCAAAATGGCCTTTACTTGAATATCGGCGTTGTTGTATTCTTGGTAACCAAAAGATTCAAAGAACGTATTGTCAATTTGATACTCAAACTTGTGTTTTCCTAACTTCAATCCTGAAAAAGGAATAAAAAACTCCTTCAACTTCATTTTATTTACACTTAAGGTTTGTGTACCAGCCCTATAAGGCGGGTGCAAAGATACTATTTATTTGTAAAAAGCCAATAGTTGAAATAAACAATTGCCCTATTTATGAACTGTTCGTTTTACCTTTTGCTTTTGTAAAGGGTTTTTGGTCAGTTCTAGATGGTCATTTCGGTTTGTGAAAATAGATATCGCCGTAAAAACAGCTTCTTTGAATGAGCTTTCATCTGCCTGTCCCTTACCCGCTATCTCATAGGCCGTTCCATGGTCCGGTGATGTGCGAACTTTGCTTAAACCGGCAGTAAAGTTGACTCCCTTGCCAAATGAAAGTGTTTTGAAAGGGATAAGGCCTTGGTCGTGGTATGCGGCCAAAATAGCATCGAAGTTTTGATGGGTGTTTGAACCAAAAAAACTGTCGGCTGAATATGGTCCATACACCAAATGCCCTTTGTTGAATAAAGTTTCAATGGCCGGCTTCATAATTTTTTCATCTTCTTGGCCTATGGTGCCATTATCTCCGCTGTGCGGATTTATGCCCAAAAGTGCAATTTTTGGCCTACGAATTCCAAAATCAACTTTTAAAGAATTCATCATCGTGGCCACTTTCTCATTGATTAACTTTGTCGTTATGGCTTCAGCCACATTCTTTACCGCAATATGGTCGGTCAGTAAACCCACCCTTAAACTATCTGCAACCATGAACATTAAGCCTTCACCTTCAAGTTCTTGAGCTAAATAATCCGTATGGCCAGGAAATTTAAAATCTTCGGCCTGAATATTGTTTTTATTTATTGGCGCAGTAACCAATACATCAATATCTCCTTTTTTAAGTGACGCCACTGCGGCCTTTAGTGATTTAATTGCAAAAAGCCCTGCTTCTTGGGTAGCCACGCCAAATTCAATTTTAGGTGTTTCTTTCCAAACATTGACCACATTTATTTTGTCGTCTAGAGCTTTTGATGCGTCATGAACTCCTTGAAAAGTAATATCAATGCCCAGAATCCTTATTTGTTCTGAAATCGTTTTATTAGAAGCAAACAAAACCGGCGTACAAAAATCAAGCATTCTTGGGTCTTCGAATGTTCTAAGTGCTACCTCACAACCTATCCCATTTAGATCACCAACAGAAATTCCCAACCTTATTTTTCTATTTTGCTTCATATGTCTTTATGGTAATCGCTACTTTTACGCCACAAAATTAGGCATTTTAATAACGATATGTTTACAGGAATCATAGAGACTTTAGGGCAGGTGACCCAATTAAAAAGCGAAGGTGAGAATTTGCACATAACCATAACATCCAATATTGCCCATGAATTGAAAATAGATCAGAGTGTAGCACATAACGGGGTGTGTTTAACAGTGGTGGATATAAAGGGCGATAACTATACAGTAACCGCAATTCAAGAAACATTGGATAAAACCAGTTTGGGGCAATTGAAGATTGGAGATCGCATCAACCTCGAAAGGGCCATGGTCTTGGGTTCACGATTGGACGGACATTTGGTTCAGGGTCATGTAGATCAAACCGCTCAATGTATCGGTGCTGAGGAAAAGGATGGTAGCTGGTTTTTTACATTTCAATATGATTCAAAACTCAATAACGTAACCATCGAAAAAGGCTCAATAACCGTTGATGGGGTGAGCTTGACGGTCGTTGATTCAAAAGAAAATAGTTTTAGTGTGGCCATAATCCCCTATACTTATGAACATACTAGATTCCACGCCTATAAAAAAGGCGTCATTGTTAACCTAGAATTTGATGTTATTGGCAAATATGTAGCAAGGTTAATGCAAAAATTGGCCTAAACCTTGATAAAAATCTTTTTTTGGTAAAGTA
>JABDND010000123.1 GCA_013001145.1 Croceitalea sp.
AGCAACGGCATGCCATCGTCTTGCGATGTAACCGTGCCAGTGACAGTTCCTTGGGCCAGTAAGAAACTGGTCGGAACCATCATTAATAGAAATAATAAAAGTTTCAATTTCATGATAGATAGTTTTAGTTAATTTTTAGTTCATGTATTTCAATTGAGTCAAGCATTAAATCTTGATTTTCAGTTTCTATTGTCAACGAATTAAAAGGTTCAGAGGGAAAAAATATCTCCGTCATTACAGTTCTTCCTTCATCAAAAAATAATTCGATGGAGGTTTTGTCCAATAGTATTTTTAAGGTCAGATTTTCCTCTTCAGAAATTCTTGGTGCCCATGAGGCTTTATTACCAAAGTCTTCGGAGAATCCTACTTTTCCAGATTGACCTCGCTCAATGTAAAAAGCTTTTTTACTGGCATCATATCCAAAGAGGAGCCTCTCATTTTTATTGTTTTTTAATATCAGTGAGAAGGATTTTCTCTTTGCATGGTTAATCTCTAAGTTGACCTCAGATTTTGTTAAGTCAATATTTTTAGAATCAATGAGTTTGGTGCTATTAACAACCTGAACATTTTCATTTTTGAATTTGACAGTTCTGTAGTTTTGTGTTTCCTGCACTGGAAGAACTTTTAGCCTATAGGTATCGTCCTTGGTCAATTTCAATTCTCTGGCTATAGTCATGCTGCCTCTCCAAGTCTCGGTGGGTACATCATTGGCATATTGCCAGTTTGACATCCAGCCTATGAAAAGTCTTCTGCCATCACTATCGGGAATATTCGACCATGTGACTCCAGCGTAATTATCCTTTCCAAAATCAACCCAGAAGCCATGCTCTTTATTCATTGCCATGGCAAATTTGGGGTCAACGGTAAATTCCTTGCCATCAAAATCACCAACGAAATACTGTGTTGCACTACCACCGTTTGGGCCACCTGAGCCAATACTTACAATATGAACCCATTTGATCTCATCAGAATCCTCGACCTGCATTGAAAAAAGATCGGGGCACTCCCAAACACCTTCATGGTTTCCCAATCCATCACCAAACTCTGACGCCAGACTCCATTCTTTTAGATTATTTGAGGTATAGAACATCGTTTTTTGTCCGGCAGCTAGGGTTAAAACCCATTGATTATTGTCGACATCCCAAATAACCTTTGGATCCCTAAAATCTCGAAGATTAGGGTTTTTGATAACTGGATTGCCTTCATACTTATTCCAAGTTAATCCCTCATCAAGGGAATAGGCAATACTCTGTGTCTCCACATCGATTCTTTCGTTCTTTGCCTTTTGGGGATCATGGCTTGTATAAATTGCAACCACTGGTGATTGGCCATCTTTTCCAAATCCTGAAGTATTGTTCACGTCCACTACGGCACTTCCTGAGAAAATATAGCCCAATTCGTCAGGATAAAGAGCAATGGGTTGCTCACGCCATGTAATCATATCAGTGCTGATGGCATGACCCCAATGCATTGGCCCCCATTTATTTCCTTCTGGGTGATATTGAAAGTACAGGTGGTAATACCCATTGTAGAAAAACATACCATTGGGATCATTTATCCAGTTTTCTTTTGGAGTAAAATGAAAGTTGGGGCGATACAATTCTTCTTCAATCGATTCGTCCGCAATTTTTTCATCAGATTCAGAATAAGTGTTCTTGTTCTTGCATGCCGTTGCCACGCAGAACATGATGATAGGCAGAGCATATTTTACAACTTGTAGGAATATTGATTTTATTTTTTGTTTGTGCATCTCTTTCTTTTTATTGTTAATGGCGGACAATATGTTTCCCCGCTTGAATTGTTTTTATAATCCTGCGACCTTTGGTTTTTTGGATTTTACTAGTTTTTTGCTGAGTTCTTCCAATGAAATTCCCTTAGTTTCAGGCATCATAAATGCGACGAACAGCAATTGTAATACCATCATAAAAGCAAAGAAGGCGAAAACTGTACCCGGACCTATAGCCGCGAAAAGAGCGGGTACCAAAGAAGGTACTACGGCGGCAAGAATCCAATGAACGGAACAGCCAAATGATTGCCCCGAACTTCTTAAATGATTAGGAAAAATCTCTGAAATAAATACCCATATTACAGTACCTTGACCAATGGCATGTGCACCGATGAACATGAACAAAAATATTGGCATGGTTAACCCTCCCCAATTAAAAAAGAATGCACATGAGACCAACGTAAGTGAAACTATATAGCCGATGGAGCCATAATACATCAATTGTTTTCTGCCGAGCCTATCGATAAGGTTGATTCCAATCAGTGTGAAAATTAAGTTCGCTAAGCCTACACCAATACTTCCAATTAGAGCCGAACTTTCTTCTAGGCCAGATTCAATTAAAATTCTAGGAGCGTAATATAGAAATGCGTTTATACCGGATAATTGATTAAAAAATGCAATTAAAAAGGCAAGCATAAGTGGAAATCGATATTTTTTAATGAAAATATTCTCCCCTAAGGATGCCTCTTTACTTTCTTCTTGAATTTCGAGCATTAATTTTTCAACATCTTTATCTGGATCGATAACCTTAAGAACCTTGCTTGCTTCGTCATTTCTTAGTTTAGTCAAAAGCCATCTAGGACTCATGGGAAGACTTAGTGCGAATAGTGTATAGATTAAGGCCGGAATCGCTTCAACCCCAACCATCCAACGCCATGCGTTTTCACCAATACCACTTAATAAGTAGTTTGAAAGAAAAGCGACCAAGATTCCAAATACAATATTAAATTGGTATAGCCCAACCAATCTACCCCTATCTTTTGCCGGAGCGATTTCTGATATATAGGCTGGTGCGGCAATGGTGGAAGCACCTACTCCCAATCCACCAATAAATCTAAATGCAGCAAAAGTGTAGGGGTCATTTGCAAGCGCAGAACCTAAGGCCGAAATGGTATA
>JABDND010000151.1 GCA_013001145.1 Croceitalea sp.
GCACTGCTCTATTGGCAGAAAGCCCGTGATAGGTCATCCAGGCTGCTTTTGAAATCCAAGGTGCAAAAATTGAAAAATTGGGCACACCAAGCGCCTTTGCCATATGACTGGCACCACCTTCATTGCCCACAAAACCTTGACAATGACTTAAAAGCGCTAAAAACTCCCTTAATGAATGTCCAAAAACCTCCATATGGATGGCCTTCTTAGCGCCTGAAGAGACCAACTGCATCAATTCATCCACCTTGTCTTGTTGTGAAGGCATGTAATTGAACAAGATAGTTACTTCATAATTTTGAGTAATAAGGTCGATTATTTGAGCCATATAATTCAATGGATAGGTCTTGAGCTCACTACTGCCAAAAATACCCATCATCAATAAAGGTTTGTTCAATGCAATTTCAGAATTAAGCAGTACTTTTTTTGCCTTGGCTTTTTCATCTTTGGTCAAATATATTTTTGGGGCTATATCAGGGTTCTTTATTTCTTGAATCAAAGGCTGCAATAGTAAGAGTCTATTGTCCATGGCCATGCCCAGACTGCTAGGTATTTTTTGTGAATGTTCATACGTATGGGTATATATGAACTTGGAATACCATTTCTTGTATGATATTTTTATGGGTGCCTGTGCAAACCAGCTGATCAAATTGCTTTCAGTTTTGCCATACACATCAATGACAGCAGCGTAATCTTCTTTTTGCATTGATTTCAAGAACTTAAAAAACCGAGTTTTTTGTCGTCCAAATTCTTTTTTGAAGATAATGATTCGGTCAATGAAAGGGTTGCCCTCAACAACAGCCAAAGTATGGTCATTGATAACATAATGCACTTTGGCTCCGGGAAAATGTATTTTTAAATGTTCGGCGAGTACGGTGCTGGCCAACACATCTCCAATCATCTTCTGTTGAATGATGAGGAATTTTTTCATTTTTCTAAACCCTTAGACCGCAACATCATATTCACGAAGGGCATCATTCAATGAGGTTTTTTTGTTAGTACTTTCTTTACGCTTACCAATGATCAATGCACAGGGCACTTGGTACGAACCGGCCTTGAATTCTTTGGTATAGCTACCGGGGATGACAACCGATCCCGAAGGTACAATGCCTTTTGTTTCTATCGGTGTTGAACCCGTTACATCAATGATTTTGGTGGAAGCGGTTAGCACCACATTGGCCCCCAGAACAGCTTCTTTTTCAACGCGCACCCCTTCGACCACTATGCAACGTGAACCTATAAAGGCATTATCTTCAATAATGACTGGTGCAGCCTGTAATGGCTCCAACACCCCTCCAATACCAACACCGCCACTCAAATGTACATTTTTACCTATCTGGGCACAGCTACCTACGGTAGCCCAAGTATCGACCATAGTACCAGAGTCCACATATGCGCCAATGTTTACATAACTTGGCATTAAAATGGTTCCTGGCGCAATATAGGCACCATGTCTGGCCACGGCATGGGGCACTACCCTTATTTCTTTCTTTTGATAACCTCGTTTAAGTGGAATCTTATCATGATATTCAAAAATTCCTGCTTCCAAAACTTCCATTTTCTGAATTGGAAAATAAAGGACTACTCCCTTTTTCACCCATTCATTTATTTGCCATCCCTGAGCCGAGGGTTCCGCGCAGCGCAGTGTTCCATTGTCCAAAAGATTGATAACTTCCCTTATGGCCTCTTTGGTCTTGGCCTCCTTTAAAAGGTCGCGATTGTCCCATGCATTTTCTATAATTTTGCGTAACGCTGTCATATTGTCAATTTTGGCAAATATAAACCTACCCTAGCAATAATGCAGTCAATTTTAAATGCATAACATTTTTAGGGTTATTTTTGCCAAAAATCTAAACTTTGGCAAGAATATTGGCATTGGATTATGGAAAGGTACGAACGGGAATTGCCGTTACCGACGAAATGCAGCTGATTGCTTCTGGATTGACCACCGTGGCCACCAAAGATATTGTGCCGTTTATAGAAAACTATTTGCAGTCAGAAAATGTTGAGATTATCGTTGTGGGAGAGCCCAAACAAATGGATGGAACGGCCTCTGAATCGGAAGTATTGATGCAGCCCTTACTGAAGCAATTGTCAGTAAAATTCCCAAAGTTGCCGATCATACGGCAAGATGAGCGTTTCACATCTAAAATGGCCGTTCAAAGCATGATTGACAGTGGTATGAAAAAGAAGAAAAGACAAAATAAAGCCTTGGTCGATGAAATCAGTGCCACACTGATATTACAGGCCTATCTTGATAGTAAATAAGAAAATGATTTTACCCATAGTTGCCTACGGAGACCCCGTATTACGAAAAAAAGCAAAAGAAATCGACAAGGACTACCCCAAGTTGGATACCTTGATCAGCAATATGTGGGAGACCATGTATAAAGCAAGTGGAGTAGGGCTGGCCGCTCCCCAAATTGGTTTGGCCATTCGCATGTTCATTATAGACGCCACTCCTTTTGCCGATGATGAAGAGTTGACTCAAGAAGAACAAAAAACTTTGGAAGGCTTTAAGAAAGTATTCATCAACGCCAAGATTGATGATGAGAGTGGTAAAGATTGGGCATTTAATGAAGGTTGTTTGAGCATTCCGGATATTCGGGAAGATGTAAATCGATTGGATACCATTAAAATTACCTATCAAGATGAAAATTTTAAGACCCACACCGAAGTATATGATGGTCTTTTGGCACGGGTAATACAACATGAGTACGATCACATAGAGGGCATTTTATTTACCGATAAGTTGTCTTCCCTAAAAAAAAGACTGCTCAAGAGTAGATTGGACAAAATATCGAAAGGCAAAATAACTGTGGATTATAAGATGCGTTTTCCTTTGATCAAAAAAGCACGTTAAAATCGAACTATAGTTGCGTTAAAAGTATATTTTTGCGCCCATTAAAATGAAGATAGATGGCATTGGACAAAATTTTATCAATAGGAGGTAAACCAGGATTGTACAAGTTATTGACCCAAACCAGAAGCGGATTTGTGGCTGAGTCGTTGTTGGATGGCAAGCGTATTTCAGTAGGTCTACAGAGCAATGTAAGTGTGCTCTCTGAAATTGCAATCTATACATTGGAAGAAGAAGTGCCTTTGCATGATGTTTTTCAGAAAATAAAGGATAAAGAAAAGGGCGGAAAAACCTCTGTTGGTCATAAAGAAGACAAAATCAAATTGGAAGAGTACTTTTTTGAAGTATTGCCCAATTATGATGAGGATAGGGTTTATGCAAGCGACATCAAAAAAATTATACAGTGGTATAATATCCTACTGGAAAAAGGCATTACTGACTTCAGCGAAACCAAAGATGAGGAAGTGGCCAATTCTGAAGAAGAATAACCTACTTTTTTTGATTACTCCCAATCCACTGCTTTGCTTCTATAAAAATTCACATCGTGACGCTTTAAAAAAGGCACTTGTTGAACCAATCTTTTTGAGTAATCTTCCCAATTACGTTGTGAAGCGGCTGTCCATCCCAATTCGGCATAGCCAATCGCGCGTGGAAACGCCAGGTATTCCAATTCGGCACTATTACTAATGGTCTCTGACCATAAAGGGGCTTCAATACCCAGAATACTCTCCTTGGGAAGTCCATCTACAAATGTTTCGGGATTCCAATTGTATGCATCAGGTACAGGTATATATGCGGCCCAATGCAATCCGTGAATGGATTCGGTGTCATACTGCATATCCAAATAAGCCTTGCTTGCGGGAGATAAAATCACCTTGGAGCCATTCTCAGCAGCTTTGAGGGCATTATGGGGTTCGTTCCATAGATGCACCACGGTTGAAGAGTCTATGTTGGCTTGGGCAATCTCGTTCCAGCCGACCATGGTCTTGCCGTGTTTTTTGACCAATGGCTCCACTTTTTGAATAAAATTGATATAATCACGCTTTTTCGTGGCATGGCTTTCATCACCACCAATATGAAAATATGGACTGGGAGAAATAGCCGCTATTTCGCGGATCACATCGTCCAAAAAGGCATAGACTTCATCTTTGTTGGCGTCAAAGGTGCTGAAACCCACATTGGTACCCGTATAAACGCTCAATTTTTTACCATTGCCATTTAAAAAGGGATAACTCAAAGACGCTGCATTTGTATGGCCGGGCATGTCTATTTCAGGAATGATTTCTATATGGCGTTCGGCCGCGTAGGCCACCAAATCTTTAAATTCTTCTTGGGTATAAAAACCGCCAGCACCTCCTCCAACTTCGGTTTGTGCTCCAACTTCAGTGAGTTTGGGCCACGACTTGATTTCTATGCGCCAGCCCTGATCATCGGATAAATGCATATGAAATACATTGTATTTGTAATAAGCCAGTAGGTCAATGTACTTTTTTACTTCTTCAACAGTAAAAAAATGACGGGCTACATCCAACATGGCGCCCCTATAACTAAAATTGGGGGCATCGGTAATTTTGCCTGTGGGTATCAACCACATGGGCTGTTCGGCCAATGTATCGTTGGCGGTCTCAGGAATTAATTGACGAAGGGTCTGTATGCCCCTGAACGCTCCAGCAGCCGAACGGGCATTCAGTACTATAGAATCGTTTTTAATATATAGTTGATATGCCTCTGGAGATGTAGATTCCAAGGCATCGCTTTTTTCTATGAAAATGATGCGCTCTACAGCCTCTTCAGAACTTATGTTCACAGGAACGACAATGTTGGTTTGCCCATTGATTTTTTCTGCCAGGTATTGGCCCACAGCCTCAAAACCTGTCGCTGTTTGATTGGTGAAAATAGCTGTCTTTGAGTCTAGACCAAAAGCCGAATTGGTTGCAATGACCTTCATGGGTTTTGGTATAAGGGCATTATTGGCCAAGTTTGTGCTAGGGTAGTTGATTTCGGGTTTATTCATTTGGCAGGCACTTATAAGTAAGATGAAGAAAATTACCATTGCATTTTTAAAGCGAAGCATTTTTGACATGATTTCTATTTTTTAAACTTTATGGTTACCTACAAATATAATGGGATGAGCGCTTTACCAATTCTATTATTTTTTCATAATTCGATAGTATATTATGCACTTACCTTACAAACGGTTTTAATTGTTCATACCAAAGCTCATAGCCTTTTGCATTCAAATGCAGCCCATCTTCAATAAATATATCGGTTCGTAAGTTTCGACCTTCGAGCATGATATCCCAGACATTTACAAATTTCACATAATCGTAATCATCTGCCAATTTTGACAATCTTTTGTTCAATCTGCGGTATTTGCCCTTAAGATCCCAGCGAGTGATACTGGGTTTGGCCGAGATTAGGACTATTTCTGTTTTGGGTTGGGCTTTTATGATACTTTCAATGACCTCTTGGGCGGTCATGATTACCATTCTTGGTGTTTTTCCCAATGAGATATCGTTGTCCCCCTCATAAATAAAAACCTTGTTGGGCTTGTAACGTAAAACGAGGTCATCCAAGTGAAGCAGTAGGTCTGAAGTTTCAGATCCCCCGAAGCCCGTGTTCAACACTTGATGGTTGGGAAAACATTCTTCCAAATCTTCCCACAAGCGAATACTCGAGCTGCCAGTAAATACTACGGTTTCTATTTTGGGATTCCAAATGGAGTCATTTCGTCGCACCACTTCGGCCACTTCTTCTGTAAAATCAACTTGTGCGATTGCTGATAAACATGAGGTGATTGCCCATGTCAAAACTATTAAACGTTTCATCTCTATTGGTTTTTGGGAACAAGGCCTTCTGCGATGGACCATTCATAAAATCTTTCAATCCAATGGTCGGAGGGCAGTCCATTTTTGCGCATGCCAAATCCGTGGCCACCTGCAGAATACATATGCAGGCCAACCGATTTATTGGCGTTGCGCATAGATTCGTACAATTCAATACTACCTTTTGCCAAACCCAATGGGTCGTTGGTAGCACAGATAATGAGCATGGGTGGGGCATCTGCTTTTGGTTCTTGTACGGCCATGGCATCTGTCCAAGCATACACCGGTACCAAGAAATTGGGTTTGTTCCCGTCTACATATTGATAAGAGACTCCCAAGGTTACAGCTCCGCCGGCTGAAAATCCCATAAAACCTATTTTATTGGGGTCTATACCAAAGCTCTGGGCATGCTTCCGCACATAGGATATGGCATTAAGGCCATCGGTTATGGAATATGAAATCACTTTTGAAACCTGCTTCATGATTTCATTGGGATTGGTAGCACTTAATTTTGAAATATCGCCTACGCCATCTTCACCCGTAGGCACCAATCTGTATTTTAGAACAAAGGCAGTAATTCCTTTGTTGGCCAGCCATTTTGCGACCTCATTACCCTCGCTATTGATACTTAAGGCGTAAAGCCCACCACCGGGAGCAATGACCACTGCAGCTCCCGTATTCTCATCGGCATTAGGGGTAAAAACTTGCATGGTGGGTTTGGATACATTGGTCACAACCTGAGTCTGCCATATTTGGGAGTAATATTCCTTTTCTTCGTTTTGCCAAGAAACACCTTCAATAGGTGAGTTGGGCAATTCTATGATTCTTTGGGCGTAACCGCTCATTCCAATTACAAATACCAAAACCAATAAACCTATTTTTTTACTCATGATTTTTTTTTCTAAGGTAATCAAACAAAGTAATTTTTGAAAAATTGAGACGATGCTACTTGAGCGGAATTTGCCCTCTTTCATTCAAAATCCCCTCCATTTTTAAATGCGTGATAACCGGTGGGTTGACCATTCGTACCAAAGTCACATGGTCAAAGGCCAGAGAATCCATAGGGTTTTGACTGCCCCCTGTGGTGCCTAAAATGGTATAATCCCGATTGTTGCGAAGGGTGTGGGAAAATGAATGTAAATGGCCATTGAAAACAGAATAGGGTCGTGGTTTCAATGCCTCTTCCAAAGCTGCTAATCCTTTGTCATCTTCACGCATCCATAATGGTTTGTGCATAAAAACAAAGGTCCATTTAACATTGGGATATTGTGCCAATACTTCTTTGAAATAAGCGGTTTGTTCAGCACTAATGGCGCCTAATTTGCGTTCGGGCATTTTGTAATACTCCGTTTCTTCATAAGAGCCTTCCATTTCACCTGAAATTATTTTTAGGGCGGTTGCCCTTGCTTCATAAATTTCCATCATTCTGGCTTTGGTATAGTCTTCTGAATCGAGCATTAAAAAGAGCACATTTTCATACACAAAATGGTAGTATCGTGGCCCAAAACGTGCTTTCCAAAATTCACGCATGACGGGGTTGGTCAAGTCGTGATTACCCCCTAGGTAAAAGAAGGGCATATCCAATGCTGTAGTTCGGTCAGCGAAGGAATCCCATTCAATTGAAAGTTGTTCTTCATCTTCGGTGCCGCCGTCAATTAAATCACCCACACTGACTACAAATGTAGGTTCCAGTCTGTTCAATTGATCCACTGCAGTACTATAAACTCCTTCTCGCTCGCCACCGTTAAGATCAGAGATAATGGCAAAGGTAAAATCTTCCTCTTCCAACTCAAATGTTTCGCTTGTCCATGGTTTGGGACCTTTGGCAATATCGTGTTTGAAAATTGGGCTTTTTTCAACTGCGGTCCTACAGGAGAATGCGAACAAGACAATCATCACTATTGAGCAATTAACTATTTTATCCATCCATTCAAATTTTGTGATAAAGACTTAAGTCTGGTAAATGCTAATGTAATCTGAATAAAGTTACCAATGTTTTTTGATGGATTGGTCATACCCAAGTAAACCGCCCAGTCAATCCTTTTTGGGAGTTGGTGCCCACCATAACGTCAAATTTACCTGGTTCTACGACCCATTCATGGGCATGGTTGTAAAAGCCCAATTCTGCATCGCCCAAGGTGAATTCCACCTCTTGTGTCTCACCGGGTGCTAGATTTATTTTTTTAAAACCCTTGAGTTCTTTTACAGGCCTGGCGATACTGGCCACGCGATCATGTAGATACAATTGCACCACTTCTTCACCTTGTCTATCGCCACAATTACGAACATTTACCAAAACATTGACCCCTTTTGTTTTTGACACTTTGATCTTTAAATTGGAATAGTCAAAGTTGGTATAACTAAGGCCAAAACCAAATGGAAAGAGTGGACTGTTTTCTTCATCTATATAATGTGACCAAAATACTTCGTGAATTTTTTGAGGCCTGCCTGTACTAAAATGGTTGTAGTAAATGGGAACCTGACCAATACTTCTGGGAAAGGTCATTGGTAACTTTCCGCTGGGGTTGTAGTCTCCAAAGAGGACCTTTGCGATCGCATTGCCTGTTTGCGAACCCAGCTGCCAAGCCACCAAAATTGAAGGAATATGTTCAGCGGCCCAGGGTATAGTCAGCGGTCGCCCATTCATTAAAACCAAAACGATATTTTGATTGACTTCATACACCGCTTTTAATAACTTTAATTGGTCGCCAGGAAGATCTAATGATGTTCGGCTTCGGCCTTCTCCACTTTGAAAAGCATGTTCACCCATTACCATCAAAATCATTTTTGCCTTTTTGGCTGCGGTAACGGCTTTGGCAATGCCTTCTTCATCAGAACCCATCATTTTGAATTCATCCCTAAATCCAATAGAATCATCGAATATTTTAGGTCCTTGTTCAAAGGTATATTTAGCAATGTACTGATGAATTCCCTCCAACAAAGAAACTGCTGTATGGTCGTCAGAAGCTATACGCCAACTGCCCAAAGGGCTATTTTTATCATCGGCCAAGTCTCCAATAATGAGTAATTCGTCTTGGTCTTTTTTTAGGGGCAACAGGTTGTTTTCGTTTTTGAGCAGTACGATGGATTTTTGAGCAATATCCAAGACAGCAGCATGATGGTCTTTATGATTCAAGCGTTCTTTTTCACGCTTGTTATTGCAATATCTATAAGGATCATCAAAGAGGCCCAATTCAAATTTTAAACGCAAGATTCGAGTGACCGCATCATCGATTAATTTTTCTGATACTTTTCCTTCTTGGACTAAATCAACCAAATGCTTTATGTAGCCATACGACTCCATATCTATATCACAGCCTGCATTAATTGCCTGTTGAGCTGCTTGCTCTAAATTTTTAGCATAGCCATGAATAACCAATTCTCTAATGGACCCCCAGTCAGAAACGACGGGACCACTAAAATTCCATTGCTCTTTTAAGATTTGGCGCTGTAAAAAGCGGTCACCTGTGGCCGGGACACCGTTCAATATGTTAAAGGCATTCATGACTGAACTGACACCACTTTCGACGGCAGCCTTGAAGGGTGGCAATACGATGTTGAAAAGCGTATTGGTGCCTATATCAACGGTATTATATTCACGACCGGCTTCCACAAAGCCATAAGCAGCCAAATGTTTGGCGCAGGCCGCGATTGTGTTATGGGCCGAAAGGTCCTCACCTTGAAAACCTTTAATCCTTGCTTTGGCAATTTGAACCCCTAAAAAGGGGTCTTCCCCGCCACCTTCCATTACTCGGCCCCAACGGGCGTCCCTCGAAATATCGACCATTGGGGCAAAGGTCCAATTGACGCCACTTGCCGAAGTCTCGTCTGCAGCAACGCGGGCCGATTTTTCAATGGCCTCCATATCCCAACTTGCAGCCTCAGCCAAAGGAATAGGCGATAAAGTTTTTAGTCCATGAATGACATCAAAGCCAAAAAGCATGGGGATGCCCAATCGCGATTCTTCAACAACCATGCGTTGCAAGTTTCTTATTTTATCGACTCCGGTAACGTTGAGCATAGAACCCACCAACCCTTTTTTGAGGTGCTCAATTTTTAGGCTGGCGTTGCCCACTTCGGGAACAGGACCGGTTGCATCATAAAAACCGCTGTATTGATTCATCTGACCAATTTTTTCTTCAAGGGTCATTTTGTGCAGCAAGATTTTTATTTGTGCGCTAAAGTCTTTTTTGGTTTTCAATTTTGCTAGCGTGTTTAAATAACGGCAATAAACCGAACTTTTAAGTAAATCAATAGTTGAACTGTGTCTTATTGAGCTAACAAGATACGATTCCATAAAAAGTAAAAAAACAGTTCATTGGTTTTATAATCAATGGTTGATAAATGCTGTGCTGTTTTCAGTTGATTAAGGTTCTCAAGTGCACTTGAGTTCGTAGTTTTGAAACATAAATAAGATTATGAACAATAGGGAAGCAAAATTGAAAGCCTTTGATAGGTTATTGACCATCATGGATGAACTGCGCGAACAATGTCCGTGGGACAAGAAACAGACCATGCAAAGTCTACGACATTTGACCATTGAAGAGACTTATGAACTCGGCGATGCCATATTGGACAGTGATATAAATGAAGTAAAGAAAGAATTGGGCGACCTATTGCTACACATTGTTTTTTATGCAAAAATTGGGTCTGAAACAAAAGATTTTGACATCGCCGATGTTGCCAATGAAATTAGTGATAAACTCATTCATAGGCATCCACATATTTATGGCGATGTGGTGGTTGCCAATGAAGATGAGGTGAAGCAAAACTGGGAAAACATTAAGCTTAAAGAAGGTAAAAAAAGTGTTTTGGAAGGAGTTCCCAATAGCTTACCGGCGCTCGTCAAGGCAAATCGCATTCAAGATAAGGTAGCTGGCGTAGGTTTTGACTGGGAGAAGCCAGAACAGGTCTTTGAAAAATTACAAGAAGAACTGGCCGAATTTCAAGCGGAGGTCGCATTGGGAAATAAGGATAAAATGGAAGCTGAATTTGGTGATGTACTGTTCTCTATGATCAATTATGCGCGTTTTTTAAATGTAAATCCTGAGAATGCCTTGGAGCGTACCAATAAAAAATTCATCAAGAGATTTCAGTTTTTAGAAGCGAAGGCCAAACAAAAAGGAAAGACTTTAAAAGAAATGACTTTGGCCGAAATGGATGTGTATTGGGAAGAGGCTAAGCTGCTTTAGCCTTCTATGTTCATTTTATGCGACTAAACTGACCAACCTAATCATTAAATAATTTATACCACCACCTTGAACTTGACCAGCTATACCAAAGAATTTGCCTATAACTTGAAACTGTCTTATCCGGTCATTTTGGGCATGTTGGGGCATACATTTGTGGCTTTTGCCGACAATATAATGGTTGGCCAATTGGGTACAGCTGAATTGGCTGCGGTTTCTTTGGGCAATAGTTTTGTGTTTATTGCAATGTCTCTGGGTATTGGATTTTCTACTGCCATTACACCTCTGGTAGCGGAGGCCGATGGTGCGGGAAATAAAGCTGATGGCAAAAGAGCGCTCAAACATGGGTTGGTGCTTTGCACCTTATTGGGCTTCACTTTATTTGTTATCATACTACTCTGTAAGCCACTTATGTACGTTATGAAGCAGCCCGAAGAGGTTGTTGTCTTGGCGATACCCTATTTGGAATTGGTGGCCTTTTCGCTGGTACCATTGATTACTTTTCAAGCCTTTAAACAATTTTCAGAAGGCCTTTCACAAACCAAGTATCCCATGTATGCGACGATATTGGCAAATGTCATCAATATTGTACTAAACTATCTGTTGATATTTGGTTCGTTTGGGTTTCCAAAAATGGGTATTGTTGGTGCTGCGGTAGGAACCTTGGCCTCTCGTTTTGTTATGGTAGCCTACCTTTGGTTTATACTAAAGAAAAAACAAAAATTTCATGATTATGTAACCGGTTTCAATTTTAAGGTCATTGAAAAAAAGGTCATGAAAAAAATCATCAGTTTAGGCTTTCCTTCAGCCTTACAAATGTTTTTTGAGGTGGCAATTTTTACGGCGGCCATATGGTTGAGTGGGGTATTGGGCAAAAATGCACAAGCGGCGAACCAAATAGCCCTTAATTTGAGCAGCATGACCTTTATGGTAGGTATGGGACTTAGTGTCGCGGCCATGATTAGGGTAGGTAATCAAAAGGGACTTCAAAATTTTGGGGAGCTAAGGCGTATTGCGCAATCGGTATTCTATTTGACTTTTTTATTGGAAATTGCTTTTGCGGCTCTTTTCTTTATTGGAAGACATTGGTTGCCTACCATTTATTTGGATGTAGATGATTTGGCCAATCAATTGGACAATACTGAAGTGATTGTTATGGCGGCCGAACTTCTTCTGGTGGCTGCTTTTTTTCAAATTTCAGATGGGATACAAGTAGTGGTTTTGGGTGCCCTTAGGGGCCTTCAAGATGTAAAGATACCTACCTTTATTACTTTCATCGCCTATTGGCTTATTGGATTTCCGGTAAGTTATTATTTAGGCTTGCATACAGAACTAAAAAGTACAGGAATTTGGATAGGCCTATTATTGGGCCTTACGGCATCGGCCGTAATGTTGTATATTCGATTTAACTATTTGACCAATCGTTTGATCAACAAAAGCTAATTCATGGAATTACCCAAGTTTTTACTGGCCGACAATACGGACCACCCCGAAGGAATCTTTATTGTACATACCCAATACCCACGATTTATCATCAATTTGCAAGATGATGAGGTAGAATGGTTGGAAGAATTTTCCAAAGAAGATGAGGCCGATCTGATGGAAGAAACGGAAATGCTCATTGATGCGGCCACGGCCTTTTATGATCGCGAGATTTCGCGATATGAACAATAATTGAATGCTTGAAGAACTTATACATTTAGATAAGGAGGCCTTTCTATATCTCAATGGTCTTGGTACTGCCAGTTGGGATGGGTTTTGGATGTATCTTTCAAAAAAAATAAGTTTTATAACCATTCCCCTATACTTTCTACTTTTAACGGTTTCCTATAAATCTTTAGGATTAAAAAAAACCGGAATTCTGTTAATTGCCATAGCCTTGATGATTACATGCACCGATCAATTGGCCAATTTTTTTAAGTATGGCGTAAAACGTCTTAGACCGTGTTATGATCAAGAGGTAATGGACATCATGCGCTTGGTAAAAGGGTATTGCGGTGGCAAGTTTGGATATTTTTCTGCCCACGCTGCCAGCACCATGGCAGTGGCTTCGTTCTTCTGCGTATTGTTCGGAGCAAAACAAAAATTGCTTATCGGTTTACTTTTTGTATGGGCCCTATTGGTAGGGTATAGCCGCATTTATATTGGTGTACATTTTCCATTGGATGTTCTTACGGGTATAGGCATAGGTCTACTCTTGGGCTGGTTGTACGCCAAGTTATATATATTTGCACTTCTTAAGATCAAATCATGATTTCAAGTGCCAGGTATAGGTTTTTAATGGCAATGGTACTGCTGGTTTACCTAATGGGCTTGTTCGTCACACTTTTTGAAAATGACTCCGCCCAGTTTGCCGTGATGGCCATGCGTATGGTTCAAGAAAATGATTTTATCAATCTGCTCAAAGGCCCCAACGACTATCTTGACAAACCCCATATGCATTACTGGTTGGCTGCTCTTTCATTTAAACTATTTGGAATTCACGACTGGGCGTATCGCCTACCGGGTCTTTTGGCCACGCTTTTGGCCGCATATAGCTGCTTTGGCCTCGGCAAGCACCTTTACAATAGGGATATAGGTAAGTTTTCTGCTTTAATCTTTATGACAGCGCAAACAATTATGCTTTCAGTAATTGATGTGCGTACCGATGCCGTTCTTACGGGATTTACCATTTTCTCCATTTGGCAGTTAGTAATTTATATTGATAATAATCAATTGAAAAATATTCTGATGGGCGCTTTAGGTGCCGGGCTGGCTTTTTCGACCAAGGGCCAAATTGCTTTGGTGGTCATTGGCATATGTATACTTTGCCATATGGCATATACTCGACGATGGAAACAATTCTTAAGTTGGAAGGTACTATTTGCCTTACTGGTCTTTATTTTGACCATAACACCCATGCTATATGCCTATTATTTACAGTTTGATCTTCATCCTGAAAAAGTGATACGTGGCCGCAATCATCGCAGTGGGGTGTTCTTTATACTTTGGGAACAAAGCTTTGAGCGTATGAGTGGGGAGGGCATAGGCAAGAATAGCAGCGACTACTTTTTCTTTTTCCACACCTTCCTATGGGTTTTCTTGCCTTGGACTGTTTTGGCCTTAGTGGCTTATTGGTGGCGGCTTAAGGCTTTTTTAAAACTAAAATTTGTGTATAACGCTCGATATGAGTTTTTGACTTTGGGCGGTATCACGTTAATATTTTTTATCATCAGTTTTGCGCAGTTCAAACTTCCTCATTACATGAATATAATGATGCCCCTCTACGCCATCTTGACCGCTTCTTATGTGCATAGTCTTCACAAATTCACAAAAGAAAAAGCCATAAAAGGTTTGCTGGGTATCCAGTATTTTATTTTGAGTTTGGTATTCATTTTTTCGTTGTTGGTCTGTTTTTATGTTTTTGAATTTGAACATTGGTACAGCTATGTTGTGCTTATTGGGTTATTGATAGTTATTGGCTTCTTCTGTTTAAAGCAGGCCCCTTATTATATGAAGCTAATCACTCTTTCGGTTTATAGTTCCTTGTTGTTGAACGCTGTTTTGAACAGCCATTTTTATCCTTCACTTTTAGAGTATCAAGGTGGTTCTGCAATGGCCAAAAAGGTCAAACAAAACAATATTGATGTCTCCAATATTTACAAGTTTTCTAAGAATCATAGTTGGGCGCTCGATTTTTACAATAGAAAACCGGTAGAAATTACCACCTTGGGCGAACTGGCCTCCAAAAAAGATGTATGGGTCTATGTGAGCAATACAGAATTGGATGAACTAAAGGCGGCCAATTTTGACTGGGACGAACAGATTACTGTTGACCAGTTTAGGATTACAAGACTGCAATTGAAATTTTTAAATCCGGCCACACGACATAGAAAATTGAACAAAATGCATTTGGTACATTTATATTAAGGTATTCTGGTTTTAATGCTCCCTTTGGCTCATTATAAACAAAGCGGAGCTATTTAAGTAACCTTTAATTTGGGTTTTTTAAAGTGATAGAAAACCCCAACAAGCGATACCAAGGCGGTAATTAAGAAAAAAACCATACTGATGCCAATGGCCGTGTTCGGATCTAAATTCAACCATTTGGCTCCATAAAGAAAAGTAACTTCCCTACTACCAATGCCACCTATGGTCAATGGAATTACAGAAACTATGGAGGATATCATAAAAATAAAGAGATAGGCAATTTCATCAATTTGAATGGCAAGGGCCTTCAAAACAAAAAACAATGCTAACAGTTGAATGGCCTGTAATAAAGCCGAATAACCAAATGAACCCCAGAAAACTTTTAATGCATATTTGAAAAAGTGCTTTTGCACAAGCCAAAATATGAAAACCGATAAGGGAACCAAGGCAATAATTAATCCTTTGAACGGATTTAAAATTTTTGGTGATAAGAGCAAAGCCAAGATGCAGCTGTAAATGAATATCAGTAGCATACCGCTCAAACGGTCCAGCAACAATACGCCAACCACTTTTTTGGTACCTACTTGAAACTTTTTTTGAATGAGGTATCCCTTATACGCATCGCCACCAATACCACCAGGTAAAAAAAGGTTATAGAACATACCCAAAATGTATAGTTTGAAATTACTTTTTTGGGTCAAGCAAACTCCAATGCCGTGAAAATAGAGGTTCAATCTTAGAGCATTGAAAATTTTGGAGATAACAAACAAAAGCAGCGCCAAGAAAAGATAATAAGCCTTTGCTCTTTTGATGATCTTGATAACATCGGCAAAATTTATTTTGGTAAAAATGAAATAAATAAGCGCAGCGCTGACAACAAATTTTAATGCTGTTAATAGTAATTTACGCTGGCTGTCCGTCACCGATCGTTATTTTCTTGATTCTGTAAGGTCGTTTTGCCTGTGACTCATAATAAGTTCTGATCAATAGCTCCATCACAATACCTATGGTAAATAACTGTATACCGGCAAGAATGAACATCATGCCAAATATGAGCAGTGGTCTTGTTCCAATATCTTCGCCAAACGCAAATTTGATGACCAAGAGGTACATTTCCATCAGAATACCAACAATGATCAATAAGACACCAAAAATACCGAACAAGTGAATGGGCCGTTGAAAATATTTTCTGATGAACAATAACAGCATCATATCGGCGACTACCTTGAAAACCCTTTCCAAACCGTATTTGGATTTACCTGCGTGGCGGGCATGGTGTTTAACGGGCACCTGCTTAATTTGTGCTCCTTCCAAAAAGGCCAGAAGGGTAATAAAACGGTGCATTTCACCATAGAGATTGAGACCTTTGGCAATGTCTTTGGTAAATACTTTTAACGCACATCCATTGTCTTTAATATCCAATTTGGTGGCGCGTCTCACTAAAAAATTGGCAATCTTGGATGGTATTTTCTTTACCAAAGAATCTTTACGCTTTTGACGGATTCCTGTGATTAAATCATAATGGCCTTCTTCGGCAAACTCAAGCATAGTGGGTATATCTGACGGGTCATTTTGTAGATCCCCGTCCATGGTAATGATATAATCACCTTGGGCATAATCAATACCTGCAGCTAAGGCCAAACTTTGGCCATAGTTTTTTTTGAGCTCGATTAAATGTATGATTTCGTCATCCAAATCTTTGATGACCTTGCAGGTATGGTCCCTTGAAAAATCATCGACATAAATGATTTGATAATTATAGCCCGCCAGACTTTCATGAATTTTTTCGGTCAATAAAGCCACGTTTTCCTCTTCATTGTACAATGGGACTACGATGGATAAAAAGGCGTCGGTGACGATATTCATATGAAGCTGGTCAATTGGGGCAAATTTAAGTTTTTTAATTCAGTTCTTGGTTATAGGTCTGCAGCAGTTTTTGGGCGGCCGCAAAGGGCGATATTTGATTTTCATTTATTTGCTTCAATAATGTCTTCACTGTATTTTTTACAGCTTGGTTTTGATAAAATTGATTTTTCAATAGTTCATCCACACTTTGTAGAAACCAATTTTTGTTCTGCTCGGCGCGATTGGCTTCAAAAAAAGAAGATTTTTTGGTATCCGCTGTAAATTCTTCAATCATTGACCAGATTTCTGCGATTCCTTTATTTTGAAGAGCAGAGCAATGCAATACTTTGGGCGACCAACCATTTGCTTTGGGAGGATATAAATGTAATGCCCGTTTAAAATCAGTGGCTGCGAGTTTAACACGTTTCATATTGTTACCATCGGCCTTATTAATTATTATGGCATCTGCCATTTCCATAATGCCCCTTTTAATACCTTGTAATTCATCGCCAGCGCCGGCCAGCTTCAGCAATAGAAAGAAATCAACCATACTGTGTACGGCGGTTTCGCTCTGGCCCACGCCAACAGTTTCTACCAATATGACGTCATAGTTTGCAGCTTCACATAGAATTATGGTTTCTCTTGTTTTTCTACCTACACCTCCCAATGATTCACTCGTGGGCGAAGGCCGTATAAAAGCTTTAGGGTCTTTGGCCAAATGTTCCATACGTGTTTTGTCACCCAAAATACTTCCTTTTGTAAAAGAACTTGTGGGGTCTACGGCCAAAACAGCCACTTTATGACCGTTTTTTGTCAAATGGGTTCCCAAGGCCTCGATGAAAGTGCTTTTGCCGACACCTGGAACTCCCGTAATGCCTATACGTATGCTATGCGATGCTTTCGAGAGGCAGCCCGTAACCAAGGCCTGTGATTTGGTCAAGTGCTCGGGATTGGTACTTTCCACCAGGGTAATGGCTTGCGCCAAAAGTGTTTTGTCACCTTTAAATATTCCAGATAAGAGGGTATCTATATCAGGTTCTTGCTTGCGAAGTAACTTGAGCCTTTGCACGAAATCAATTTCTTGGTTTTTATCTTTTTTCAATGCCGTAATTCGATTTTCACTAAGATATGAAGTTTTGAGATTAATAATAGTCGTGTTCTCAAGTTCAGCGGACACCAAAAGGCCATTCGCACAACTGCAAAGACAATATCGATCGTTTTTCACACAAGTTTAATAGTTAAAATATGGAAGTCCTCAAACATTTGATCATTTTTAGGGGATAAAAATAAAATGATGATGAAAACAATATTTGAAACAGCGGCTACAAACACAGGAGGACGCTCCGGTCATGTACAAAGTGAAGATGGTGTGCTTGATTTTGCTATTGAAATGCCTACCGCCAAAGGTAAAAAGAACGCAAATTCAACCAATCCCGAAGAATTATTTGCCGCGGCATATTCTTCGTGCTTTGCAGGTGCTATACAGGCTATGGCCCAGGAGCATAATGTCAAGGATTTGGGTGATTTTAATGTAACGGCAACCATCGCTTTCAATAAAGATGAAGATGGCTTTTTTCTTGAAGCAACTTTAGATGCGTACTTACCAACCGTAGATAAAGATATGGGCGAGAAATTGATTAATGCAGCCCATGAAATTTGTCCCTATAGTAAAGCGACACGTGATAATATTACCGTACACTTGAATTTATTGATGGACGAATAGGCCAATGTAGGTCAGTATATTAAAATCCTGTTGATTAACTTCATCAGGATTTTTTTATGTAACAGAAATAATTTTGCCACATTTCTTTTTTGGTCTCGTCCTTTAAGTAACAACTAATCCATACCATCGCCTCCAAATGTTGCAATTAGATTTGGTAGAACAGTGTAAAAACAATGATCGTAAGGCTCAATTAAAGCTTTATAAGCAGTATTGTGATGGTATGTATTGTGTTGCGATGCGTTTTTTGAAAAATGCCGATGATGCCGAAGATGTGTTACAAGAGTCTTTCATCAAGGCGTTTCAGCGAATGGACCAATTTCGTGGTGAGGTGACTTTTGGGGCTTGGTTAAAGCGTATTGTGGTCAATGGTAGTATTGATTTTTTAAAATCGAAACGCCAAAGAATGGTTGAGTTGGACGAAGGGTATTTGCAACTGGCCAATGATGATAGTTGGGAGGTCGAAGAGAGCATATCGTTAGAAGCGGTTAAGAAGGCAATTGATCAACTACCCGATACGTATAAGTATGTAGTGCAGTTGTACTTGGTTGAAGGTTATGATCATGCTGAAATATCTGAAATATTGAACATCGCAGAGACCGCATCACGAACAAGGTTGTTGCGGGGAAAAAACATTTTAAAAGAAAAATTAAAAGAGTCAAACTATGGCACAGGATCTTAAAAGCGCTTTTGAAAGGCAGCGAAAGGAAGTGAAGTATGTGATGAAACCTGGGCACGAAAAACGGTTTTTGGCAAGATTGGACCAAGAATTGCCCAAATCATCCAGTTCAACACCGTTTTTTTGGATAAAGATTGCGGCATCTGTATTGGTTTTAATTTCGATTGGCAGTTATTTTTTACTTCAACCAGATAAAGTTTCACAAACCGATATTTTATTAACACAACCGGCAATGGTCAAAAACATTTCACTGGGTGACTTATCGCCAGACCTACAGAAAATTGAGAACTTTTATGTAGCCAATATCAATCTAGAACTATCAAAATTGACCATCTCGTCAGATAACAAAGATATGATTGATGGGTTCATGGTTCAATTAAGTGCTTTGGACAAAGAGTATAAAAGTCTAAATCAAGAACTCAATGAAATAGGGCCAAATGATCAAACCATTGAAGCCCTAATAAAGAATTTACAATTACGATTACAACTATTGCAAAAGCTAAGAATTAAGTTAAATCAATTAAAATCATCAAAAAATGAACAAGAATCGACAAATATTATTTAGCGCACTTTTTGCACTGCTATTGCCTGTAGTTGGGCTAATTGCGCAAAAACAGTCTAAAAAGTACAATGAATCTTTTAATGTAGGCAAAGATGCCATATTGGATATCAACACCAGTTATGCCGATATAGAATTTGACACATGGAACAAGGATCAAGTAGACATTGAGGCCACCGTAACCCTTGAAGGGGCAACCGATGACGAGGCAAAAGCCTTTTTTGAAAATGAACCTCTCAAAATTGTGGGCAACAGCAAGCAGATTCAACTGAGTACAGCGAGTCGTAGGTCTGCGGGCCTTTGGCCCATGGAAACCGATTTTGACTTTAGGTTTGAGGCCCCAGAAATGGAACAACTTTTCAAAGACCTCGAAATACCTGATTTACCTGAGCTACCTGAAATGCCAGAACTACCAGAAATGCCGTCAATGCCAGAGCTACCGCCCATGCCACCAATGCCTTTTCAACCATTTGACTATGATGCCTATCAAAAGGAAGGCGAAGCCTATCTTAAACAATGGACCAAGGAATTTGAACAAAACTTTGGTGAGGACTACCAAAAACAATTTGAGGCCTGGGGCAAAGAATTTGGGAAGAAATTTGATGGTGATTTTCAAAAAAAGTATGAAGCTTGGGGCAAAGAATTTGCTAAGAACTTTGACGAAGATTACCAAAAACGTTTTGAGGAATGGGGAAAAGAATATGAGGCTCGTGCGAAAGAACGGGAGCAAGAAAGGGCAGAACGGATGGCCGAACGGGCAGAAGATATAGCAAAAAATGCCGAAGATATGGCCCGGGCGATGGAAGAACGAGCCCGCGAAATGGAAGCCCGTCGTGAAGCAGCTGAAGATATAAGGGAGCATGCGCGTGAAATGCGAAAAAACAATGGACTTTTTAATGATAGTGGTGAGGCTGAAGCTCCAAATATTTTCTATTTCTCAACAGATGGCAAAAACAAAAAATATAAGGTCAAAATAAATATTAAGATCAAAATGCCAAAATCTGCCAGGTTAAAGATGAATGTGAAACATGGCGAAGTTAAGCTGGCAGCCACCACAAAGGACCTCAATGCAAGCTTGCGCTACGCAAGCTTGCTTGCGGCAACCATAGACGGAGCCGATACAAATATTAAAGTTGCCTACTCACCTGTAGTAGTGCAAAAGTGGAATTTGGGTCAGCTGAACGCCGACTATTCTGAGCGTGTTAATTTGAAGGAGGTGGATAATTTGAGAATGATGGGCACCTCATCAAACATTATTATTGATCGTTTAAACCAAAAGGCCTATGTGACCAACAACCTTGGTGAATTGGTCATTCATGCCATTGACGATAATTTTACGGAAGTTGATGTGAATGTTCAAAATGGAGTGTTTACGTGCAAACTACCTTCTTCAGCGGTATCACTTAGTTTGAATGAAACCAATTCTTCATTGAGTTATCCCCAATCCTTACAAATGAAAAGAACAAAAAACTCCAACTCTACAATTAACAAGGGCTTTCAAGGCAACGCAAATTCCGGCAGAACCATTACCGTAAACGCTAAATATAGTGAAGTAGTCTTGGATAATTAATTCAGCTTTTCAGAAAAGTAGCTTCATCTATTTTCTCTCTTTCCTCATTACAACCTAGTGCAATTCGTCTTTTAAAAACGATTTAAAGTTCGCTTTAAACTTGTTTAATCTTGGAATGGAGACATTTCGAACATACGAGTTGTTTGGATTTCTGGATTCGTAATTTTGATGATACGCTTCGGCTTTCCAGAATTTTTCAAACTCCACCACTTGGGTAACAATAGGTCTATTATACACTTGTTTATCTTCCAAAAGCTTCATGTAATTTTCAATGATCTTTTTCTCTTGGGCAATTTTATAAAAAGCAATGGACCTATATTGATAACCTACATCAGGGCCTTGTCTATTTAAGGCCGTTGGGTCGTGCGAGCCAAAAAAGATTTGGACCAACTCTTGAAATGAAATCACTTTAGGGTCATAGTATACTTCAACGGCTTCAGCATGCCCTGTTTTACCATAAGCGACTTGTTCATAGTACGGATTTTCTTCATTGCCACCAGAATAGCCAGAAATGGCTTCCTTTACACCTTTGACGCTTTCAAAAATGGATTCAACACACCAAAAACAGCCACTCGCAAAATAGGCGGTTTCATATTCTTGAAGTTCTTCGACTGTCAATCTTTGAATTTTGTTCAGTTGCGCTAAGTCCAGATCATCGTTGCGCTCCACTTTTTGCTTGCAGTTTATGGATGTTACCACTGCCAAGGCCAATAAAATAATTCTTGTGATTTGCATTTTCTTTTTCCAATTTAGTAGCTACAAGATACAGTTTATTACTTGTAAAGGAGTTAAAAAATGTTAAACACAGACACATTGGTATGACTTGGCAAACGATTGGGGATGGCCTTTCAAATGAACCCTTCGCCATTTTGGATGAAGGAATATCCCTGGCAAAATATTGTAACATAGACTTATCAATCACTAATAAAGATTTGAACGGTATAGCCATCTCGGATCCGCAGGAATGTCAAAGTTACATTGATAAGGTACTTAAAGCCAATAGGGGCACTGTGGCCTATGGTGGTTATTTAGAAAGGCGCAACCTTTATAAACTATCTGACAGGTTTTATGGTGGTGAAACCCGAAACATTCATTTAGGTATTGATTTTTGGTGCAAGGCAGGCACTAAAGTTAGAGTACCCATGGATGGTTATGTTCATAGTTTTGCCAATAATGCCGACATTGGAAATTATGGGCCTACCATCATTTTAAGGCATCAAATCAATCAAACTGTTAGGTATACTCTTTATGGTCACCTATCATTATCTTCCTTAGTGGGCTTGTATGAAAACAAGGCTTTTAAAAAAGGCGAAGTATTGGGGTTTTTGGGCACACCGGATATTAACGTCAATTATGCCCCGCATCTACATTTTCAGCTCATTAATGATATGGGTGATTATAGCGGGGATTATCCAGGGGTTTGTCACTTAAAAGATTTGGATTTCTATCAAAAGAACTGCCCTGATCCAAATCTTCTGCTAAAAATTTAGCCTTTTGCCACCGATAAAATACCGTATTGTTCGGTATTGGGTAAGTATGCCCATAAACCTTCATCGAGAGTTTATTACACTTTAACCATACTTGGGTTTTTTACCGATAAAAAATTAATGCTGGGCGAGTTAAATCGTGCATGAGCCATGGTTGGGGCTACTTTTATGAGGTATCTGTAACCCAAATCTATGAAAGCAATTTTTACTCTACTCATTGTAATTTTCTTTGGAACCTTGGCACTGGCCCAAGATTCTGTTATGGAAATCAAGGTGAGCACCTTAACAATGCCCATATCGATGAAAGTTGATGTGAACGCAACCCAAACTTCGAAAAAAGAAGTCAAAGTTGCCAGATTGTACATGTTCAAGAACTCTAGGGTCAAAAAAGAATTGGCCTTTAGTACTAAAAGAAACAAATCTAAATTGGCTTAATTATGTTAGAGACCCTATTCATACCCTTTACTTTATTATGTAGTACCATTTTTGTACTTGGCTCCATATTTCTATCTATCAAAGTGACTAGAATAGAAGTCAGATCCAAATAAAGTCTTTCTTATTTACTGGTGCATATCGGTGAAATGTCATTTCAATCGGTATGCGGTAATGCGCGCTAGAAACC
>JABDND010000166.1 GCA_013001145.1 Croceitalea sp.
TATCTCATTGCCAACCGCAAGTTCCGGGGATTATTACAATGAATGCAACAAAGGTGAATTTAGTGTGCCGTTAAACTTTAAAGGAAATCAAGCGGCCATTGGCGGTTCGGGTTATACCGGATTATATTTCTATGCCCTCAACGATTATCGTGAGTATTTACAAATGAATACTACCAAAACATTAAGGGCAAAACACCCATATAAAATTTCAATTCAAGTTAGTCTTGCCGAGAGTTCAACACTTGCGGTTAAGAATATGTCTGTTTTATTGGCCAATAAAAAAATGAGGTTACCCAACAGTTCGGCCTTGACGAGTGGTCGATTGAACAAACTTGAAAATGACGAATACTACGAATTGGCTTTGACAGCAGATAGAAGCTTGACAGAATCTGACAGTTGGATTACCCTAACGGCAGAGTTTGATGCAAGGGGTTTCGAGAACCACATTCTGATAGGTAATTTCAGCGATAATGAAAATACAAGGTTGTTGAACAATAATCAGGATGTGCAATCAAGTGACTTCTCCTATTATTATGTTGATAATGTTGTTCTTGAAGAATTGCCTAGAGTAAACTATGATGAAGACAAAATATATGTATTGGAGCATAATCCTTTGGAGCCTAAAGGTTACGAGTTGGATGATGAGGCCATCGCGAGCGTTCAGAAAATCTTCAAATTTTTAAAAGAAAATGCTGAAGTTCAAATGAAAATCACGGGCCACGTAAGCAATCTTGAATCACCCGAATACAATCAATTCATTTCTTCATTAAGAGCAAGAGCAGTGGCGCTTTATTTGAAAAAACTAGGTATCGACGATAGTCGTTTAGTTTGGGAAGGCGTTGGCGATACCAAGCCGCTGCGCAATGGGAATATAAAAAATGGCAAACTTGGCAATGGCCGCGTAGAATTTGTTATGACCAAATTTGACGATCAATAAGACATCAACATAAATGTTTGAATGCGTATTTTTGGAAAAAGGCTTTTCCATATGCACATTCGATTTTTAGTACTCCTTATACTTTTTGGAATTTTATCGGTCAGTTGTAAAAAAGAAAGCGATATTTCGGCTAAAGCCAATACTGCTGCGCTCAATGAACTTTTTGACGATTACCATCAGTTTAAATTAAGCATCAACCCCATTGAGGCTACCAAAGCAGGTTATACCCAATTTAATGACACCATAGCCAACTATGTGTCTGATGCTTACCAATATCATCTTTTTGAAAAATACAACGGTTTTCTTGAGCGTATCAACACTATTGATACTATAGAACTGACCAACACCCAAAAATTGAGCCTCGGAGTCATGCAATGGGACTGCGAATTGAAAAAAGAAGGGTTGGAACAACCTTTGGTGGTAATAACTTCACCCATTTATAATCTCCCGACTCTTGAAATATTTCCGTTGGGGCAGATACAATCTTTACATCTATACGTACCGCAGTTGGCCGGCGGCACCAGTGTACATCCTTTTAATACGGTTAAAGATTATGAAGATTGGTTGAAACGAATTGAAGATTACTTGACCTTCTTGGATACGAGTATGGCAAAAATGAAGAAAGGAATCGAAAACGAATTGGTCTTGCCCAAGGTTTTAATTAGAAAGATGATTCCCCAATTGGATAATTTTGCCGATAGCACCGTGGAAGACCATTTGTTTTTTAAGCCCATCAAACAAATGCCCAATACAATTTCCGATACAGATGCACAGCGACTGACCAAAGCGTATTCCGAAATCATTTCCAAAGAACTGATTCCAAAATACCAAGAATTAAGAACATTTTTGGAGCAGCATTATTTACCTAAGGGCCGTAGTACGGCTGGTATAGGAGCCTTGCCGGGAGGGCCTCAAACCTACCAATACCTTATTCGCTTGCATACCACCACCAATATGACCGCTGATGAAATTCATGAATTGGGCAAGAGGGAAGTGGCGCGTATTAGAGCTGAAATGGAAATAGCTAAGGAGCAAATTGGCTTTAACGGAGATTTAATGGCTTTTTTGGAGCAAGTGAGAGATGATAAGTCCCAAATTCCCTATGATGATGCAGCAGGTGTTTTGGCCCATTTTAAATCAATTGAACAAAAAATTGATGCCAAATTGGACGATGTCTTTAATCTAAGGCCCAAGGCTGGCTTTGAAGTGAGACGAACCGAAGCCTTTAGAGAGGCCTCCGCAAGTGCTGAGTATGTGCCAGGTTCTAAAGATGCCACGCGGCCTGGGGTATTTTATGTGCCCATTCCCGAACCTGAAAAATTCAATGTTTTGACCAGCGAAGCCCTCTTTCTTCATGAGGCCATTCCTGGGCATCATTTTCAATTATCGCTTCAACAAGAAAATAAAGACTTACCAGAATTTTTACACCCGGAAAGTATGGGTGTATTTGTTGAAGGTTGGGCGCTCTATGCGGAATCGTTGGGAAGAGAATTGGGGCTATATGATGACCCCTACCAATATTTTGGTATGCTGAGTATGGAAATGCATAGGGCCATTCGCTTAGTAGTAGATACCGGACTGCATGCCAAAGGTTGGACCCGTGAGCAGGCCATCGCCTATTCATTGGAGAATGAGGCAGATTCAGAAGCAGGCATCATTGCAGAAATTGAACGTTATATGGCCACCCCCGGCCAGGCATTATCATATAAATTGGGGCAATTGAAAATTAGGGAATTGCGTACTAAAGCAGAGAAATCTTTAGGTGATGCTTTCAATGTAAAGGATTTTCACGATCAGGTACTAAACTCGGGGAGCTTGCCCTTACTTTTACTCGAGTCAAAAATTGACAAGTGGATAATGGATCAAAAATCAAAGAATTAACGAAGAAAATGTATACTATGAAAAAATTAGTGTTGCCTCTTTTGGCCCTTATTGCTTTGCAATCATGTACATCAAAAGCGAAGGTCGATTTGATAGTACATAATGCCAATATCTATACAGTAGATGATAAATTTTCAAAGGCAAACAGCCTTGTAGTCGATGGAGGTGAATTTATCGCAGTTTCAAATGATGAGTCAATACTTGACCAATTTACAGCCGAAAAAATCATAGATGCACAGGGTAGAACCGTTGTACCTGGCCTTATTGATGCCCATTGCCATTTTTATGGCTTGGGTATGAACCAACAAGTTGTTGATTTGGTGGGAACCACGAGTTTTGATGAAATCCTCGAGCGTGTGAGCGCTTATCAGTCAAAATCGCCATCAAACTTTATTCGTGGAAGGGGATGGGACCAAAACGATTGGGAGCTTAAAGAATTTCCGACCAAAACAGAATTGGACGCTCTTTTTCCTAACATTCCTGTAGCCTTGGAAAGGGTTGATGGCCATGCTTATCTGGTCAATCAAAAGGCGCTTGATTTAGCAGGTATTACCAAAAATACCAATATCACGGGTGGTGAAATTGTAAAGGATAAGATGGGCAATCTTACAGGGGTACTTGTTGACAACCCCATGGGTCTGGTCGACGCAGTCATTCCGAAGCCTAGCAGGGCCATACAAATTAAGGCGCTTAAAGATGCACAGGCCCTATGTTTTGATTATGGTTTGACCACTGTCAATGATGCCGGATTGAACAAAGGCACTATTGAATTGATCGATAGTTTGCAACAAACCGATGATTTGAAAATTAGGGTTTACGCCATGATCAGTAACAATGCCGAAAATTTGGACTATTATCTTGCTAAGGGAATTGTGAAAACAGATAAACTCAATGTTCGTTCGGTTAAAGTATATGGTGATGGTGCATTGGGATCTCGCGGTGCTGCATTAAGGGCACCTTATTCTGACAAAGCGGATCATTTTGGGGCGATGGTTACACCAGTTACCGAAATTGAACAGCTAGCCATGCGAATTGCTAAATCTGACTATCAAATGAATACTCATGCCATTGGAGAT
>JABDND010000169.1 GCA_013001145.1 Croceitalea sp.
ATTGAACATGGGAAACCATATTGCCCTCTGCAACAGTTGCAATTCCGGCTACGGGCTTTAAATCTGATGGGGGTCTTTGAAAGATATATATTTTGTTCGATGACACTTCAATTTCATCTGAAAGCCCATCAACCACGACCAATTCTCCAAAGGCATAACCGGGGTTGAGGCCCCTTATAGTACTTTGGTTGCTTACGCCCAATACTTTATTGGTCAATGCGGATTCATTGGATATAAAATCACCCAACTGCCCAACGGCCTGCCCTAAGTGCAATGCGACAGAACCTCTTATTTTATCATCTATGAATCCGGCCGCCAATGGTTCAAAGGCAATATACTGCTGAACGACATCATCATAATTGGCCTTGACCATGCTTGCACTCCATTCTACTTGACCCCGCGCTCGATGCAAAATATGGGTCAATTGATCTAAAGTCATAGTTTGTGTTTCATAGGCCGTCAGTGCTTGGGCCAGTTGATCCCATTCCCATAGTTCAATATACCCAGACCCAGTTGTTGCCATAGCCAAATGGCATGTTTTTTCTAAGAGTTCTTTCAAGGTGTTGGGCTTCCATTCCAATGATCCCTTGAATACCATTTCTTCCAGTTTCAAAGATACTTCGAGCAATTGCAGACGAACATCTGCATTTTTTTGAACTAGCAACTCCTGCCGAATTTGCAAGAGTAACTGGGAGGCCTCTTTGACCAAAGCCGGCGGGTCTTGACTGAGCTTTTCATTGCCCGAAAAATTTTGGAGTGCCATTCCGAGCGCACTTTCTTTGTTGAGCACAACCATTTTGGCAAGTGAAGAAAGGGCTATGGGCCTATGAAATTTGGCCATTGTTTTCAACAATTCATCCAACTGGGAATTTAATTCGCCAGTCAATTTAGCAGCATTGGCAGCTTTGAATGCTTCTACTTTTGTGATATCACTGGCTTGTGGTTGCCCGTGAATTTTCACCCTAAGGTCCATAAAGGGCAAGTAGGCATCTGAAATTACCTTTGACTGGCTTCGCATCAATTGTGCAACGTTATCGTCATTATAGTGGGGTACGTCTTTTAAAGATTGTCTGATCAAAAAAAAGTTTTGTTCAATAAATTGGTCGTTTTCCAACAACCATAGATAAAATGCCAAGCCCCAAGCTTGTTCGTCTTCGGCTTGTATAGCTCCCCTATAAAATTGTGCTTTTTGATGAATCCATCCATTATCAATACTCTTAAGATAATTCTCTATTTGATATTGTTTTAACCGTGAATGATTATGTTCGGCATCCCAGAAATCCTTGTACTTGGTATAAGCCAAAATCTGACCTAAAAACAAATGGTTGCTCTTGCCCAATTGTTCCACTTGGTCCTTATATCGTGCATGTTGCACTCCAGGTCCTATTTCATTGGGACAAGGGTCTTTGGGCGCGCGTATGCTGCCATCTGTACAAAACCAACGAATATCTTTATAGGGTCCCCTAATATCATTTTTAAGTGTAGAGACCAGTTCTTTGATTGCACGATTATCAATCTTTTGGGCTTTTGAGCTTGTAAAGAAAAGAAATACAACAAGTAAAAAAACCACTAATTTATTCGTCATTGGAAGCATGTTAGTATGGGTCAAAAGTAGATTCTAAAATTGATTAATACTTCTTTTTAAGAATCTATATTCCTGATGGACTTAAAAATTGATTAATTGTAAAAGAATAGGTAAATACGCTGTTGAATGAATAAGATTGGTCGTTTTGTTTGATACGTACTCAAAAGATTAACCATAATTAACATAAAAATTTCATTCTTTTCTTTAAAGCCTTTTTTAAAATATGCAACGACCACCTATTCAAAAAAAGACAGTGCGAGGGTAATTCTATGGTGCTCATCGCACAATCTGTAATAGTAATTATTGCCAATAATCTGATTACCATCAAAGTTGATGTCAAGAATAGTTTCAAGCTGGGTCACTGGATGGTTGGGTTGTTGGCTTTTATTTTTTTATTGCCCAGCTTATTGTTTTAAACCGTCCAGCTTATACGCTAACCCTAGGTTGTGCAAATAAAGCTCTGTTAAATAATGGAATGATTCATTGCGCGATAAACGTAGACATTGGAGTTTACCATTTTTGAGTTAATGGTGGCGAGGTTATATTCAAGAAACCTTTTCCCAAATATAATCAGAGCCCAATCTGAAACTGCCTATGTGGTTAAAATTGCATTCTTCGGGCGCTAATATGGAAAGGAACAAAGCTTCCTTTTGGTCTTTGTACAAGTGATATACCTTTCCTACAATAGGTTGAAAATTATAATGTGCGGCATAGACCAGATTGTTCATTTCAAACCGATCCTGAAGCTGGTTGTATTTTGATTTCAACTCATCAAACTCAGCTTGCAGGGCTTCGTTCACCATTTTTACACCTCTGTTTTTCCATGGTGACATGTTTTTTGGCGTGATGACAGGCGCTCCAACGGTTGTGGCATAAGGTTTTAAAAAAGCGTCATAGCGTTTTTCCACTTCGTTGAAGACCACTGCATCTGGATGTTTGTTCTTCTTTTCTTTAGGCATGCTATGGCGGGTTAGACCAACAATTTGGTAATTTTTGCGCTCATGGGCTTGGTAATGGAGTAAAAGACATCAATAAATTCACCTTTGGGGCCTACCAAATACTTTTGGAAATTCCATTTAACGGTGCTGTTCAGTTTTCCGTTTAGACTTTTTTTGGTAAGCCATTGATACAGGGGATGTTGGTTAGCACCCTTCACCTCAATTTTTTCTGTCATTGGAAAGCTTACGCCATAATTACGTTCGCAAAATGTTTGTATCTGCTCAGCGGAACCGGGTTCTTGTGCCCCAAATTGATTACATGGCAGGCCGATGACCACAAGTTTGTCCTTATATACCTTATAGAGTTTTTCCAAATCTTGGTATTGTCCGGTAAATCCGCATTTTGAAGCTACATTGACAAAGAGAAGGTACTTGCCCTCAAAATCGCTTAAATTGATGCCGCTGCCATCTAGGGCCGTAATTTCAATATCATATATATATCGCAAGTTTTCGTCTGTAGCTAAATTTGCCTTGGGATTGACCTTTTTGCTGATTCCTTTTAATAATCGCATATGGCTAGTTATTGATATGGTTGTACAATTCTTGAATTTTTGTGGCATCATTGAAAGCCCCACCATAATATGAAGTAACCGTTGCCGAGGTGTCATCTTTAATTCCTCTTGAAGAGACACATAGATGTTTGGCATCAATGATTACGGCAACATCTTCAGTGCCCAAAACTTTTTGTAGTTCAATGGCAATTTGGTTGGTCAATCGCTCTTGAACTTGGGGGCGCTTGGCAAAGTATTGAACCATACGGTTAAGTTTGGAAAGGCCAATTACCTTTCCTGAAGAAATATAAGCCACGTGGGCCTTGCCAATAATGGGCACAAAATGGTGCTCACAGTTGGAATAAAAAGTGATATCCTTTTCAACCAACATTTGATTGTACTGGTATTTATTGTCAAAAAGAGCCACCTTGGGTTTGTTCGCCGGGTTAAGACCGGAAAAAATTTCATCAATGTACATTTTGGCAACTCTGTTTGGCGTTCCTTTTAAAGAATCATCAGTAAGGTCTAAGCCCATGATTTCCATAATCTTTGCAAATAATGGAGCAATTTGAGCTTTCTTTTCTTCGTCGCTCAGCTCAAAGGCATCTTCTCGCATAGGTGTCTCAATGCCGGTATAAATATGGTCATCGCCTATTTCTTCAAAGGTAAGGCTTTCATAAAGCGAGGTATTATTCGTATGGGAATTCAACAAAGTTTCTTGGAGTTTCATAAAGTTTAATTTTTAGGTCCATTTCTGGATGTATAGAAGGTCTTAATTTTTCGTAAATGACTCGTGCGATATTTTCGGCCGTCGGATTCAACCCTTGAAATTCCGGCACCTCAATATTCAGGTTTTTATGGTCAAACGGATATAATACCTCTTTCTTGATTAGGTCAGAGAGTACTTTTGCATCCATGACGTAACCAGTTTGAGGGTCACAAAAACCAATAACCTTCACCTCTAGGTCATAGTTATGCCCGTGGTAATTTGGGTTATTACACTTGCCAAATACCTTAGCATTTTGAGTATCATCCCATTGAGGATTGTGCAGACGGTGTGCCGCATTAAAATGCTCTTTGCGAACGATGGCGGTCTTGAATGGAGCTTGAGTCATATTTTATCTGTTATTATCACAGATGACCAAAAATACATTTTGTTTAATGATATATTGTTAAAATTAAACAAAAAATTATTTTAACTATCTTTGACCGTAAATAAAGCTATCAAAAGATGGCTAGGCAGTACCATCTTTTTAGATACGTAAAATTTAATTCTTTAGCTATGGGACATAAACAATTATTGAACATTGAAGGTCATTTGTTTAGGATTAAATATAATTTTATGGATGATTGGCGTACTTCGGCTTCCTTCGGTTTTAAGAATCCGGTAACCGTAATCTATGAGCCCACAAGACATATGACAGAACAGGAAATAAACCAATTGTTTGATGCTAAGGTCGACCATTTGTTGTTTGTTATCAGAGAATATTTGAGTGCGGTAAAAGACCGTTACAAGGGAATCCAATTTCAAAAAACGTTTAAGACCAAACAGGTTCATTTAGATACTGAAAAACGCTACGTACAGGCCTTTTTTGCAGAGTTGGCTTATAAGCGTATTTACCATTGAACAATACAGGTTTTATCTTGACCATTGGTGAAAGTTAGTCAACAATTTGGGAGATGGTCATAAGTAAGTAGGCATCATTCCAACCTAAATTAATATCAGGCCTGGCTTCTAATATTGTTTAAATAATAAAGAAACAAGCCAAACAGATTTGATCAATTAGCTGTGTAGGACAACCTTAAAAGACCATATTCGAGTAATGGAAAAAAAAGAGTATAAAATTCATATTGTGGGAGCCGGTGTCAGTGGTTTGATCGCCGCTATTGCTCTTGAAGAACAAGGTTACCATCCGATAGTAATTGAAGCAACCGACCGCGCGGGGGGTAGAGTAAAGACAGACATCTTTAAAGGATATCAATTGGACAGAGGTTTTCAAGTGTTGCTAACGGCCTATCCGATGGCCAAAAAATATCTTGACTTCAACAATCTTGAATTGAACTATTTGAAACCGGGAGCAATTCTACACAATGAAGAGGGTTCCCACACAACTTTTGGCGATCCCTTACGAGATAGGTCTTTGCTTTTATCAACCTTAAAAAGTAAAGCTGCAAGTCTTAAAGATAAATGGCAAATCTTCACCTTAAATAGACAATTGGTCAATAAATCGTTGGAAGAAATATTTTCATCGCCAGAGATGACCACCCTTGCCTATTTACAGCAATATGGTTTTTCGGATAAAGTGATCCATAATTTTTTCAAACCCTTTTTTGCCGGTATATTTTTGGAACCCAGCTTAGAGACTTCAAGCAGAATGTTCGAGTTTGTCTATAAAATGTTCGGACAGGGGATGGCCGCAATTCCCAAAAATGGGATGGAAGCTATTACAGAACAACTAAAGTCTAAATTGAAGCATACTAAATTTTATTACGATAGCCCGGTTGCACAAGTCAGTGATAAGCTGCTATTACTGGAAAATGGAAAAGAGATGTCAACTCATTTTACCATAGTTACTGGCGACGCTTCACTTGTAGTACCCAGTTTAAGAAACCAAGAAATAGATTGGCATTCATGCGACACCTTGTATTTTGAAGTGCCCACCAGAACCATCAAAAAGCCTATAATAGGCTTGTGTACTGCCGCCAATGCTTTGGTGAACAACATATTTTATCACAGCTCCATAGAAAATAGGGAAATGGGTGCAAATGAATTGCTTTCGGTGACGGTAGTGCGCGAACATGGCTTATCCAATAAAGCGCTCATTGAACAAGTTAGCCATGAGTTGAACGCCTATTTTGGCATATCGGAGATTCAATTTTTAAAACAGTACGCCATCAAGAAGGCCCTTCCCAAACTCAATAATTTAAAGTATGGCCTGTCGAGTACCGAAACTAGGCTTACTACAACCATATTTTTGGCCGGTGATGTGTTGTTGAATGGATCTTTAAATGCTGCCATGTTGGCTGGTGAAAGGGCCGCACAAGGCATCGTGAACGTATTGGAAGAAAGTCCGGACCTAGCGCATTTTACTTCTGAATATATTTGATGAATTGCCAAATTTTGCCCTTCATAGTTTATAAGAGTTCAAAATTAATTATATTTAATTAGCCTTTTTAAGAATTCAATTATGGCGATTCAATGTAAGGCAACCTAACAAAATATCATGTTTTCACTGGTTTATAGGTCAAGGGCCACCGCTAATTTTGGCAATAATAAAATTGCCGAAATGTTGAACAAGGCCCGGGTATTTAATTCAAAGAACGGTATCACAGGTTGTTTACTTTACTACAATGGTCAATTTATTCAATATATAGAAGGAAATCATTTAAAAGTACTTTCTCTTTTTGATAAAATAAAGGCCGATAAAAGGCATAATAACGTAGAAATTCTTTCCCACGGTAAAATAAACAGTCGAGAATTTAAAGATTGGAGCATGGCCTATGAAAATTTTATGGGCGATAATGACGAACTTCAATATGTAAAGTTGCTAACAGGTGATTACTTTGAAGGCAGTAATACCAGCGAACAAAGTCAGGCTCCATCGGTATATTTTTGGAAAACCGTGAAACAACTTATTTATAATTCACCTTCCGAACAACTTACAAAGTAGCCGACCAACACTTATAAATATTGATTAAGGATATTTTCAAACAACTCCTGCTTGCCGCTTATTTGATCTGGCTCTCCTTTACTTTTGGCATAATTGTACAGGTCATTTAAGTCTAGTTTATTAGCAACAAAATCAGCACCTTTTCCAGAAGTAAACGAAGCATACCTTTTGTCTACAAGCGAATTATAAGCCGACATGTTCATAACGGCCTCTGCCACCAATAAGGCCCTTGCAAAAGTGTCGGCGCCTCCAATATGGGCCAAGAATATATCTTCCATATCCGTTGAATTTCGTCTCGTTTTGGCGTCAAAATTGATACCCCCGCCTTGCAATCCCCCGGCCTTTAACAAAACCAGCATCGCTTCGGTGGTCTCCAACACGTTGTTTGGAAATTGGTCCGTATCCCATCCATTTTGATAATCTCCACGATTGGCATCTATGCTTCCCAACATGCCGGCATTGGCAGCGACCTGTAACTCGTGTTGAAAGGTATGCTGGGCCAATGTCGCATGATTGACCTCAATGTTCAATTTAAAATCATTTTCTATCCCATAGGCTTTAATAGAATTTATAGAGGTGGCCGCATCAAAATCATACTGGTGTTTCATGGGTTCCATTGGTTTGGGCTCAATTAAGAATGTTCCTTTAAAACCTTGTGAACGAGCATAATCCTTGGCCATGTTCAAAAAGCGGCCAATATTGTCCTGTTCCATTTTCATATTGGTGTTGAGCAATGACATATAGCCCTCGCGACCTCCCCAGAACACATAATTTTCTCCATCCAATGCAATGGTTGCATCAAGGGCTATTTTAACCTGTGCCCCAGCTCTTGCCACGACATCAAAATTAGGATTGGATGCTGCTCCATTCATGTATCTGGGATGTGAAAAACAATTGGATGTGCCCCAAAGCAATTTGACACCAGAAGCGGCTTGTTTCTCTTTCAAATATTCAACAATTTGATGAATTCGTTTTTCTGAAGCTGCGAGCGTATCGCCCTCATCAATAAGGTCATAATCGTGAAAGCAGTAATATTCGAAACCCATTTTGGTAATGAATTCAAAGGCGGCATCAGCTTTGTCTTTTGCAGCTTGAAGCGTATCACCCGCCACTGCCCAAGGAAAGTTTTTGGTACCGGGGCCAAAAGGGTCGCCACCTGTTCCACAGAGGGTGTGCCAATACGCCATCGCAAATTTAAAATGCTCACGCATGGTCTTGCCGGCAACAAGTTGGTCAGCATTATAAAATTTATAGGCCAACGGATTGTCAGAGTCTTTACCTTCATAAGGGATGGCTCCTATACCTTTAAAATATTCTTTGTCTCCCAGTATAATCATGATGATGCTATTTTATTGTTGATTAGTTGTAACTCTTTATTCCATTGATTGTATGCCA
>JABDND010000188.1 GCA_013001145.1 Croceitalea sp.
AATAAATCAAAAACACCAATTGAATGGGCAGGGTGCCATATAGAATGTAATCGTAGATTTTTTTGTTCTTTTCATCATCGGCCAACTTCTTGTCCATATTGACCCTGTCCGGCTTGACCATTAATTCTAATAAAGGAACTATACCAAAGAATACGATCAGGGGTAAAAACGTCAATATACCCTCGGTGTTAAAAGCTATAAAAACCGTTACGGGAATGGTATAAACAAATAAATATTTCAGCCTTTTCATAAGCAACAATCATCAGGAAAGTTAAATAAAAGAAACAAGAGCTTAAAAAACCTATACAGGAAATTATGATGAAGCTGTACTTTGGACCATCAAAGGCTCTAAAACCTTCAATGCCTCATCAACAGAATTGATTCTGTCAAAGACCAGCAATAAACGAAGTCCATTGCGGGTCTGTTTTTCTTTGAGTTTACATTGCTGGGGATGGCTTTGCACGTATTGAAGTACGTGGGTGAAAACTGGGCTTTGATAGAATTCAGATTGTTGGTCGGCGATAAAGTAGCCCAAAAATTTATGTTTTTTGAGTACCACTTTTTCAAGCCCAAGATGATTGGCCATCCATTTTACGCGCACCGAATTGAGCAGATCAACCGCTTGGGTGGGCAAATCACCAAAACGATCTACCAATTCTGCTTCAAATTGTTGAAGCGCCTCTTCTTCTTCAATTTCGTTTAATTTGGTATATAGATTGAGCCGTTCTGTGATATTATTGATGTAGTCGTCGGGGAACAACAATTCAAAATCGGTATCAAGTTGTGTGTCTTTTACATAGTGTTTTTCATGTTTGCCCTCTACTTCTTCATATAGTTCTTTAAATTCGTTTTCTTTCAATTCTTCAATGGCTTCAGCCAATATTTTTTGATAGGTTTCAAAACCAATCTCGTTGATAAAGCCACTTTGTTCACCTCCCAACAGGTCTCCAGCACCCCTTATCTCCAAATCTTTCATGGCAATATTAAAACCACTGCCTAACTCGGTAAACTGTTCCAGGGCTTCAATACGTTTGCGGGCATCTGTGGTCATGACTTCATAGGGTGGCGTGATAAAATAGCAAAAAGCTTTTTTGTTGCTTCTGCCCACACGACCGCGCATTTGGTATAGATCGCTTAGACCAAAATTGTTGGCATTGTGAATGAATATGGTGTTGGCGTTGGTCACATCCAAACCACTTTCGACAATGGTCGTAGAGACCAACACATCAAATTCACCGTTCATAAAGGCGAGCATTAAGGTCTCCAATTTTTTGCCTTCCATTTGCCCGTGGCCAATTCCAATTTTGGCATCGGGAACCAAGCGTTGGATCATGCCGGCGACTTCTTTGATATTTTCAATGCGGTTGTGGATAAAAAATACCTGCCCACCACGTTGTATTTCATAGGAAACGGCATCACGAATAATTTCTTCATTAAAGCGAATGACCCTACTTTCTATAGGATACCTATTCGGAGGGGGTGTATTGATCACTGAGAGGTCACGGGCCGCCATCAAACTAAATTGAAGGGTTCTTGGGATGGGGGTTGCCGTAAGGGTAAGTACATCTACATTTTCTTTGATGGACTTCAATTTGTCTTTTACGGCCACACCAAATTTTTGTTCTTCATCAACAATCAACAGACCCAAATCTTTGAATTTGACGTTTTTGTTGACCAATTGATGGGTTCCGATAATTATGTCCACTTTGCCGCTGGCCAAGCCTTCCAAGGTCTCCCGCTTTTCCTTTGCTGTTCTGAATCTATTTAGGTAATCAACGGTTACCGGCATTTCGGCCAAACGTTCCTTAAAAGTACGATTATGCTGAAAGGCCAAAATAGTGGTAGGCACCAATACGGCCACTTGTTTACCATTGTCAACCGCTTTAAAGGCGGCACGTATGGCGACCTCTGTCTTTCCAAAACCAACATCACCACAAATTAGACGGTCCATGGGCCGTTCGCTCTCCATATCTTTTTTGACATCCAATGTTGATTTTTCTTGATCTGGAGTATCTTCATAAATGAACGAGGCTTCCAGTTCGTGCTGCAAATAACTGTCTGGAGCGTATTGAAACCCTTTGTCCAATCTGCGTTTGGCATATACTTTTATAAGATCAAAGGCGATTTTTTTGACCCTGCTTTTTGTTTTTTGCTTTAATTTTTTCCAAGCGGCGGAACCTAATTTATAGATTTTAGGAGGCGCTCCATCCTTACCGTTATATTTTGAAATTTTGTGAAGGGAATGAATACTAACATACAAAATATCACGGTCGCCATACATTAGTTTTATGGCTTCTTGTTTTTTGCCCTCCACATCTATTTTTTGCAAGCCACCAAATTTGCCAATGCCATGGTCAATGTGGGTAACATAATCCCCAATCTCCAATTTGTTCAGTTCCTTTAAAGTGATGGCCTGTTTTTTGGCATAACCGTTTTTAAGGTGGAATTTGTGGTAGCGTTCAAAAATTTGGTGATCGGTATAGCAAATCAGTTTTTGTTCATTGTCAATAAAACCTTGATATAAGGGAAATACAACAGTTTGGTAGTGGACCGTTTTTCCTACCTCGTCAAAAATATCATGAAAACGTTGTGCCTGTGATTCTGTGGAACAGAAAATATAATTGGTGTAACCCAGTTCTTGATTTTCGTTGAGGTTTTCAATGAGCAAATCAAATTTTTTGTTGAACGAAGGCTGGGGTTTGGTATTGAATTCAATTTTCAAATCGTCGACCAGAGCGCCATTTGAACTGTTCAAGATAAGAGATGGCTTGCCAATTTCGATCAAGTCAAATTCGGGCAACTGCTTTTTTAACAAGGTCGAACTCACAAAGAGTTCTTCGGGCTTGGCGTGCTTTATTTCTTCGCTGAGCTTCATAAAGCTTTCTCCGGCCTTGGCAAAAAAATCATCGATGCGATCAAAAACCAAATCTAAATTTTTGGTCAATACCACTGTTTTGGGAGAAATATATTTTAGAAAACTCTCTCGTGACTCTTGAAGAAATTTGTTTTCTACATTGGGGATTATCGTAATTTTTTTGACCTTTTCGGTAGACAATTGGGTTTCAACATCAAAGGTTCTAATGCTCTCGACCTCGTCACCAAAAAATTCAATCCGATAAGGCTCGTCATGTGAAAAAGAGAAAACATCAACAATGCCCCCGCGCACGGAAAATTCGCCCGGTTCCGTTACAAAATCAACCCGTTTAAATTGGTATTCAAAAAGCACCTCGTTCAAAAAATCGAGTGATAAGGTGTCTTCCAACTTAATTTTCAAGGTATTCTTATCGAGCTCTTTTCGTGTGACCACTTTTTCAAACAAAGCATCAGGATAGGTGACAATTATGGCTGGTTTTTTACGGGAGTTAATGCGGTTGAGCACTTCTGCCCGCAACAACACATTGGCATTGTCTGTTTCTTCAATCTGATATGGCCTGCGATAACTGCCGGGATAAAAAAGCACTTCTTTTTCACCGATCAATTGTTCCAAATCATTAAGATAGTAGGCCGCCTCTTCCTTGTCATTCAGCAACACCAAGAAAGGTTGGTCGGCCGATTTAAATAGGTCTGAAATCACAAAGGAAAGTGCAGACCCCGTAAGTCCGGTAAGGTTGAGATGAATGGCTTTTGATGGATGCTCAAAATCACCAGAGGCTACCAAAGGGGCAAAACCTGTCCTCAATTTCCCTTGCGTGGGAGATTGTTCAAACAAGTTTACTATTGCGGCTTTGGTCAATCCAAAAACTTTGTGCAAATATATCATTGCAAGTTCAGGGATACAATCCCTTTCTTCCAATAATGATTATTTAGTGATCAATTGAAGTAGACCTCAGACTTTTACCACCTCATTTTCGACAATGACATATACCTCATCACTTTTGTTGGGCTTGAGCACATGGGTACCTGTAAATTCACCAAAAGCGGGCAAAATAAGTTGATGGGTCGATTTAAAAAAGCACGGCAAACGAAGTCGTTGGCGCCCAAAACCTTGTAAGCGAATTGCCGGATGAATATGACCACAAAAATTGAAATACGATTCCCTTTCTTCAGGATGGTGGGTCAATAGGAAATCTTTTACAATCAACTCTTGGTACTGTTCGATTTCCAATGCGTCAAATTTTTCAGGTGCGATGATATCATGGTTGCCAGTGACCAAACTGATTTTTGATGGTGTCTTGGCCACCCAATTTTCAAAGAGTTGCCATTCTTTGTTTAGGGAGGAGTGAAACAAATCGCCCAAAAAACAAATATGAAAAGGTTTAAAATGGGCCACCAATTTATCCAATAACATAAAATTTTTGTGCACCGCTTTACGGGGTACGGCAGCGCCAAACTTTCTAAAATGGGCCACCTTGCCCAAATGCACATCGCTGATGAGCAAGAGTGATTGGTCTATCCAAAAAACACCCCCCAAAGGATGTAGCACAAATTCGGTATTTAGAATATGTAGGGTTTGGGTCATTTGTTCAGAATCTTGGTCATGCGTTTAATGCGGTCAGCCAGTTTTTCAGTCGATAACTTTTCGCGTAATCTATCTGTAATGATGGGGAACGAAAAAGGTGTCGGATTTTGACAGGCCTGCCATTTGATTTTTTGAGATGCGATACGCTCCAAAGCCATGCGCAAACGTCCTTCTTCCAATTGGTGTTCAAAGGTTTCTGTAAACGCTTGTTGAAACAGCAGGTTGTCCGCCTCAAAATCTTTAAAAACATCAAAAAGCAACTGAGAGCTACTCTGTAAATGCTTCATTTTTATACCCTTATCTGGGTAGCCTGTAAAAACCATCCCACTTATCACGGCAATATCCCTGAATCTGCGGCGTGCCATTTCGTTTGAATTGAGGCTTTTTTGCAAATCGTCCAACATATATTGGGTAGTGAACAGGTTATTGTCCAAGATGGCTTGAATATCAATTACTTTATCTGATAGCAGTTCAAAGCCATAGTCATTGAAAGCAAGTGAACAGGTGATTGGCGACAATAAACTGATTCGATAGGCCAATAGGCTGCTCATGGCCTCATGCACCCCACGGCCTTCAAAAGGATAAAAAATATGGTGGTACCCATCTCGTGTTTTGAAGGTTTCAATCAAAAATTCATCGGGCTTCGGAACAATACTTTCAGTTCGCTGCTTAGCGAACAGTGGGGCCAAAGCCTTAATTTCTTTTGATTGTTTGGAGGCGTCCCGTTCGGCGGTATAAAGCTCTTCACGCAGTAATTTGGACATTTGGGCCGAAAAACTCAAACGACCACCCATCCAACTGGGTATTTTATTGGTGCGTTTGCTCGAATTGCGAACATGCGCCTGCATGCCCTTGATTCTGATAAATTCTAGATTTCTACCCGCAAAGGTAAATACATCGCCAGCGGTCAATTTTGATATGAAGGATTCTTCAATAGAACCGATATAACCTCCTTTTTGATAGCGTACCGCAATATTGGCATCGCCCACAATTGTGCCAATTTGAAATCGATGTCGCATGGCCATCCCTCGGTTATTGACCTTGAATTTACCATCATCTTCAACTTCAACTTTTTTGTATTCATCATAGGAGGAAAGACTTTGACTGCCCATGACCAAAAAGTTCAATAACCATTGCCATTGTTCTTCCGTCACCGCTTGATAGCAAAAAGTCTGTTTGATTTCTGGGTATATCTCATGGGGGTAAAAACCATCTGATACGGCCAGGGTGGTCAGGTATTGAATTAATACATCATAGCTGTTTAAATAAGGCAAACGATCTTCTACGGCCTCGGTCTTCACCGCCTTTTGTAAGGCCGATGCTTCAATCAATTCAATGGCATGGGTAGGCATAAAGTAAATCACGCTTTCTTTACCTGGGCTGTGTCCACTTCTACCCGCTCGTTGTAAAAAGCGGGCGACCCCCTTTGGTCCGCCTATCTGAATCACGGTTTCCACAGGTGCAAAATCAACCCCTAAATCCAAGCTTGATGTGCAGACAACTGCTTTAAGACTTTCATTGCGTATGGCCTGCTCTACCCAGAGTCGCGTCTCTTTATTGATACTGCCATGGTGCATGGCTATTTCACCCGCATATTCCGGATGCTTTTCCAGTATTTTTTGAAACCATATTTCGCATTGACTGCGCGTATTGGTGAACAACAAGGTCGTTTTGCTGTTATTGATGATGGGCACTACGGCTTCCAAAAGGTGAAGGCCCAAATGCCCGCGCCAAGGAAAAGTTTCCATCTTTTTGGGGATGATACTTTTAACGGTTATTTTTTTGTTCAATTTGGCTTTGATCAAAACGGAATTGTCCAAAGCTCCAGTGTTTGGTCCCAATAGTACTTCCCTGGCTTGTTCCAAATTGCCAATAGTGGCCGAAATGCCCCAAACTCGTAAGTCATTGCAGATGGTTTTTAGTCGTGACAGGCCCAGTTCCATCTGAATACCACGTTTGGTGCCCAGCAGTTCATGCCATTCGTCAACCACGATGGCCTCACAGTTTTTAAATACCTTTTCATAGCCTTTAGAAGACAATAATAATTGTAGGCTTTCTGGGGTGGTGATTAATAGGTCGGGCATGGTAGTTTTTTGTCGTGCCCTTTCTTTGGTTGAGGTGTCCCCGGTACGTATGCCAACCGTCATTTGGGTACCCAGCTCGTTGGTAATGCGTTCTGCCGATTGTTTGATTTCTTGTGAGAGGGCTCTGAGCGGCGTAATCCAGATGGCTTTAAGCCCCTTTTGATGTTTGGTTTTGTAATTGGGATTGTTTTTGATGTAACTCAGCACAATAGGAAACCACAGTGCATAGGTTTTTCCGCTGCCTGTGGGCGCGTTCAAAAGTCCATGCTGGCCTTTTAAATAGGCCGCCCAGGTTTCTTTTTGAAATGCAAAAGGTTTCCAGCCCTGTAGGTGGAACCAATTTTCTGCGGTTTCAAAAAGTTGTTTCTTGGTCATAAAGCCTCAATTAAGGGATAAGGTTCTTCAATTCTTCCAAAGTATTCGCATCTTCTATTCTTTTGTCCTTTCGCCACCTTAAAATTCTCGGAAAACGTGTAGCCACACCGCTTTTATGTCTTTTGGAGAAGGCGATGCCTTCAAAAGCAATTTCAAATACATGATGGGGGGTAACACTACGTACCGGGCCAAAACGCTCCAAAGTATTTTTTTTGATCCAAGCATCGACTTCCCTAAACTCGGCATCAGTCAATCCTGAATAAGCTTTGGCAAAGGTTACCAATTCTTTATTGCCATTTTCATTAGTCTGCCAAAGTGCAAAAGTGTAGTCCGTAAATAAATTACTGCGTCGGCCATGCCCTCGCATGGCATAGGTCAAGACGGCATCAATGGTAAGGGGGTCCACTTTCCATTTCCACCAATCTCCTTTTTTACGTCCAACTTTATAACTGGAATTCTTATGCTTTATCATTAATCCTTCACTGCGCATTTCACGCGACCGTTCTCGTTCAGCGCCTACGTCATCCCAAGAAGAAAAATCAAGGCGCTCGGATAAGTGCAAGGGAATATTATCGCCTTTATTCTTAGTCGTAAATAATTCTTCCAAGAGTTGCCTGCGTTCAAGAAAACTTTTTCCACGAATATCATCTCCTTGCCATTCCAACAAATCGTATGCCATAAGAATAACGGGTGTTTTTTCCAATAATGCTCTTGATACCGTTTTACGGCCTATTCGGGTTTGGAGTTCATTAAAACTGCCAATTGCACCTTTGGGGTATGGCAGTATTTCACCGTCAAGAACAGTGCCATTGGGTAACACACCAATAAATTGTTCAAATTCTGGGTATTTGTCAGTTACCAGTTCTTCGCCTCTGCTCCATACAAATAGCTCATCATTTCTAATGATTATCTGAGCTCTTATGCCGTCCCATTTATGTTCTATGCTCCAATCATCAACTGCGCCAAGCGATGCTGCTTGATCTTCAATGGCATAGGCCAAATAGAAAGGGTAAGGCTTACTCAAATAATCGCTGGCCCTTTCCTTTAAAACCAAGTCTTCAAACGAAATGGTAGTTGGGTCCCAATTGCCCATCAATTTATAGGCCAGCACATCTTCATCCAATTGGGTGGCTTTGGCCAATGCCCTGGTCATTAATTTTTGGCTGATGCCTATTCTAAAACCCCCAGTTATCAATTTGGTGAATACAAAGCGCTCATAGTAATTTAAACACTTCCAATTTTCAAAGAGGTAGGTTTTTTTTTCTTCATCCGTTTTGGCCTTGAGGGCTTTCATTTCCTCTAAAAACAGGGTCAAACTTTTGGTAGTGGATTTTTGTGTTGAAGGAACTACCAGAGCGATGGTTTCGGCCAGATCGCCGACAATATGATAGCTTTCTTCAAATAACCAAAGCGGAATTTTGGCCAGTTGCGAAGCCCATTCCCTTAATAAAGTGGTATTTACAGGCCGTGTGGGTCTGCGATGTGATAGTATGGCAATGGTCCATACTTTATCGGTATCGTTGGCTTCATTAAAATACGTCGTCAATGCCTGCACTTTTATAGTGGTCTTATTCGTGCTGTCCAAGGTTTTTATGAGCTGGGCGAATTGTTTCATTCCAGTTCGTTTTTTGAAGAATCAGTAGAATTGATTTCTGCCAATTCGCCCTCATACTGGGTTTGTTCCGTTCGGGCATCATAACCCAATTCCCTTAAATATCTTGAAAAGATATCGGTGTAGCCATGTGTACAAATAATTTTTTCGGCCCCTGTTGATTTTATGGCCTGCAATAATCCAGGCCAATCACAATGATCGCTTAGTACAAAGCCCTTATCTATGGCACGCCTTCGGCGTGCACCCCTAAAGGCCATCCAGCCACTGGCCGAGGCCGTTACAAAGGGTACCATTTTGCGAATCCAAGTACTGCCATGGGCAGAAGGAGGGGCAATAACGATGTTGCCTTTTAAGGCATCTTTTTTTGTATCTCTGGTAATCAATTCTGTTTCTGGAAATTTAGCTAAGGAACGAAGCACCTGGGTCATGTTTTCAACAGCACCGTGAGTGTAAATCTTGCCAATTGAAGGGTCTAAATGTTTTAAGAGGCGTTGTGCCTTGCCCAATGAATAACCAAATAGGACAGAAGTTTGCCCTTGGGCCTTATTCTCTGCCCACCAATTATTGATATCGTTCATGACCTGCTTTTGGGGTGTCCATAAAAAAGCGGGTAACCCAAAGGTACATTCGGTAATGAAGGTATGGCATTTTACAGTTTCATAAGGCGTGGCCAATCCGTCGTCCTCAATTTTATAATCTCCTGTAAAAACCCAAATCTCACCTTTATGTTCAACTCGTATTTGTGATGAACCCAAAATATGACCTGCAGGATGCAAGCTAAAAACAACCCCATTTATGGTAAAGGTTTCTCCCCAATCCTTGCCCGCAATATTGACATCGCCAAGGCGATGCTTTACGATGGGTACGTTCTTGTGATGGGTAATATAGCTTTTATGTCCCCAGCGACTGTGATCGGCATGGCCATGCGATATAATGGCCTTATCTACAGGTTTCCATGGGTCTAAATAAACCTTGGCGGGTTCGCAGTATATTCCTTTAGATGTAAATTGAAGCAAAGGGGCATTCATAGCTGTGTGAATTTACAATTTCTTTTGGCTTTAATTTGCCTTCTTTTTTTACATTAAGATTTATATTTGCCATACAAACTTTTACAAATGCCCATAATAGACTTATACGAGCACGGCGAAAAAAAGAGAAATCTAGCGCACTTTGCCACTTTGGCAAGTTTGGCCGCGGTAGACGGTGCCATCAATCCGAAGGAAAAAGCCATTCTTGATAAATTTGCCGCTAAATTGAACATTACTGAATCAGAGTACAAAGAGGTGATGAAAAAGGAAAACAAATATCCTATAGAAACGCCTCACAGCGGGGAAAAAAGATATAAGCGGTTATATGATTTTTTCAAAATCATATTTGTGGACCATGATATTGATGAAGAAGAACGAATTCTCGTTGAAAAGTATGCTATAGGCCTAGGTTTTCCAACCAAATCGGCATCAGAGATAATAGATAAATCCATTGCCATTTTTACCGGTAAATTTGATTTTGAAGACTATTACGAATTAGTGCAAAAATAGGGTGTTATTGAGCCATAAATTCTTCGGCTTTTTCCACCATTTTTTTACTGCCACAGAAAAAAGGCACCCTTTCATGAAGTTCTTCAGGCTGTATGTCCATAATCCGTTTATAGCCATCGCTGGCTTTTCCATTTGCCTGTTCGGCTAAAAATGCCATGGGATTACATTCGTACAACAGGCGCAATTTGCCATTGGAAGCCATACTGCTTTTGGGGTACATATAAATGCCGCCCTTGATCATATTTCGATGAAAATCAGACACCAAAGACCCAATATATCTTGAAGTATATGGCCTGTCTCCCTCTTCTTGTTGGCAATATTTGATATAGTTTTTAACCCCTTGTGGAAAATGTGTGTAATTACCCTCGTTGACTGAGTATATTTTACCAGTTTCGGGGAATTGCATGTTAGGGTGCGATAAGTAAAAGGTACCTAAAGCAGGATTTAAAGTAAAGCCATTCACGCCATCGCCTGTGGTATAGACCAACATGGTAGAGGTGCCATAGATAATATAGCCAGCGGCAATTTGATTTTTACCGGGTTGTAAAAAGTCTTTTAATTCGACAGGTGCTCCAACCGGGGTGACCCTTCTGTAAATGGAAAATATGGTCCCTACCGAAACGTTTACATCTATATTGGAAGAACCATCCAAAGGGTCAATTAACACCACATATTTGTTTTGATGGTTGTCATCTAAACTGTTGATGGATATAAAATCATCCTCTTCTTCTGAGGCAATACCACAAACAATTTCGCGGTTTTTTAGTGTTTGAATAAACTTTTCATTGGCCAAAACATCCAATTTTTGCTGGTCTTCACCCTGTATATTTGTGTCACCTGCTTCTCCTAAAATATCCACCAATCCTGCCTTGTTGACTTCATGGTTGACCACTTTTGCCGCTAAGCGGAGACCGTTTAACAGTCTTGAAAGTTCTCCTGAAGAATATTGAAAAGAATCTTGGTTCGCAATTATAAACTCCCCTAAGGTTATATGCTGTTTGCCAAACATGAAAAGTCGTTTTATTTAGATACAAATATCGCCCATTTTGTGAAACTACAACGATTTCGGCTGTGGATTGTTGCGTAGTTTTATAACTATGTGTTTTATTTGTAACAATTATGGATTATACAATACGAACAGCTAAAAAGTCAGATATGCCACAGGTCTTGAAACTGATTCAAGAACTGGCTGTTTTTGAGAAAGAGGAACAAGAAGTGGAAGTAACCGTGGCCGATTTGGAAAACGATGGATTTGGTGCGGAAAAAAAGTTTCATTGTTTTGTTGCGGATTCAGAAGTGGGCATAATAGGACTGGCACTCTTGTATCCAAGATATTCAACTTGGAAAGGGCCTGTAATACACCTCGAAGATTTAATAGTCAATGCTTCTTATCGCGGCAGTGGATTGGGTACCGCCTTATTGGATGAAGTTGTGAAATACGGTCATAGTTTAGGTGTGAAAAGAATAAGTTGGGAAGTATTGGATTGGAACGAAGCCGCCATAAAGTTTTATGAAAGTAAGGGTGCCCGGGTCATGCGCGATTGGGATGTGGTACAGTTGAATGAAGCAGCAATGAAGAATTATTTAGAAAATTTATGAGAATATTTAAGTTCGGAGGGGCATCGGTCAAAGATGCCGATGGGGTCAAGAATGTGGTAAAAGTATTGAAAGAAGTTGGTCATTCAGACACGCTTCTGGTGATTTCTGCCATGGGCAAGACCACCAATGCCATGGAGAAAATCGTGGATGCCTATTTCAATAAAAAGGACGGCCTTGAGTTGGCTATTAGGCAAGTTGTGGATGACCATAAGGCGATCATCAACGATTTATTTGAGGTCAAAAATCATGAGATACATGGCAGGGTAAATGCCCTAATCGAAGAATTCAAGGGGTTTTTAATGTGGAACAAATCGCCCAAATATGGTTTTGTCTATGACCAAGTGGTGGGTTACGGTGAACTCATGGCCACCACCATTGTCAGTGCATATTTGAACGAAGCTGGGTTGAACAACCAATGGGTTGATGTACGTGAGTTGATCAAGACAGACAACAGTTATAGAGACGCCAAAGTCAATTGGGAGCGCACCCAAGTTGAGGTGTTGTCACATATCAACAAAAATAAATTGAATATCACTCAAGGATTTTTGGGAAGCGATGAGAACAATTTTACGACCACTTTAGGTCGCGAAGGCTCGGATTATACGGCAGCCATTTTAGGTTATTGTTTGGATGCCGAATCGGTAACCATTTGGAAAGATGTGCCTGGCGTTTTGAATGCCGATCCACGCAATTTTGAAGACCCTCAATTATTACATCATATATCTTATAGAGAAGCCATAGAGTTGGCATTTTATGGAGCATCTGTAATTCACCCTAAAACATTGCAACCCCTTCAACGCAAAGAGATACCGCTGCATGTCAAATCATTTATTGAGCCAAAGGGAGCGGGTACAACAGTGGGCAAAGGGGTGAAACTATCGCCCAATGTGCCCTGTTTTATTGTTAAAAAAGACCAGGTGTTGGTAAAGCTTTCTTCTCTGGATTTCTCTTTTATCGTAGAGAACAATATCAGCGAAATCTTCAAATTGTTCCATGATTTTAATCTAAAGGTAGATTTGATTCAGAATTCGGCCATTAGTTTTTCGGTCTGTTTGGATAATAAATTCGGTGGTCTTCGACCTCTTTTGTCGGAGTTGGAAAAGAAATTCAAAGTTACTTGTCACGAAGGGGTTTCATTGTATACCATAAGGCACTTTGATGAAAACTCTGTGGCCAAATTACAAAACGGTCACACTGTATTAGTTGAACAGCGGGGAAAAGAAACCCTGCAACTAGTAGTAAAATGACGTAACAAAACCGTTTCGGTGCGTCTATTTTTCTATATTTACCCTTACCTAATTTTGTGTTATGGGGCTGGTATCGGCGAAAGAAGTTGCAAAAGTCATACACCTGGATAAGTATGGGCCAATAGGTACCTTCATTGGGTGGTTACTTATGGTGACAACACGTATAACGACCATCAATAGATTTTACGATAAAAACAAATCTTTGCCCGGGCCTGAATTTTTGGATGCCATATTAAAGCATTATGAAATTCATTTTGATATACCTGAGGAAGACCTAAAACGTTTGCCCAAAACAGGGCCTTTTATCACAATATCCAATCACCCATTGGGAGGCATTGACGGCGTACTTTTGTTAAAGTTAATGCTCAAAGAACATCCAAACTTTAAGATAATAGCCAATTTTTTATTGCACCGAATAGAGCCCTTAAAGCCCTTTATTATGCCGGTCAACCCCTTTGAAACACATAAGGATGCCAAAAGTAGTGTTATGGGATTCAAAAATGCGCTACTGCATTTGCGTGAAGGTCATCCCTTGGGTATTTTCCCAGCGGGCGAGGTATCTACCTATAGGGATGGTAAATTGGTAGTGGATCGTCCTTGGGAGGAAGCTGTCATTAAATTGATACGCAAAGCAGAAGTACCTGTGGTGCCCATTTATTTTCACGCCAAAAACAGCAAGCTCTTTTATAGGTTGTCTAAAATTAACGATGTGTTCAGAACGGCCAAATTACCCTCTGAGCTAACGACCCAAAGCCGAAGGCCCATAAAGGTACGCATTGGCCAACCCATATCAGTGGCCGCACAAAAGGAAGAAACAAGTCTGGAAGATTTTACAGAACTTTTACGTAAAAAAACCTATTTGCTGGCCAACGTTTACGAAAAAGGAAGGTTGATAGATAAAGTGCCCACCAGTTTAAAAATACCCATGCCCCCTAAAAAAATTGCCACGGCTGTGCGCACGGAGGTTATTCAGGGTGAAATTGAAAAATTACGTGAAAAAGATTGCCGTTTGCTTCAGAGCAAAAATTACGAAGTGTTCTTGGCGCAAGAAAAAGACATGCCCTTTATTTTAAAGGAAATTGGCAGACAACGAGAAGTTACGTTTAGGGCCATAGGTGAGGGTACCAATAATTCCATTGATCTAGATAAGTTTGACTCCTATTACCATCACCTTTTTCTTTGGGACGATGAAGACAAGGCCATTGTAGGTGCTTATAGAATGGGTCTAGGTTCACAAATATTCAAAGCATATGGCATTGATGGTTTCTACCTTCAAGATTTGTTCGGATTTGAGCCCGAATTGTATGACATGATGGAAAAATCAATAGAAATGGGTCGTGCATATATCGTCAAGGAGTACCAGCAGAAACCAATGCCTCTATTTTTACTATGGAAGGGAATCGTTCATACCACCTTGCGATATCCTGAACATAAATATTTAATAGGTGGGGTAAGTATTAGCAATCAATTTTCAAATTTCTCCAAATCATTGATGATTGAATTTATGAAGTCGCATTACTGGGATCCATATGTGGCCCAGTATGTTCGACCCAAAAAAGAATTCAAGGTGAAATTGAGTGATGCCGACAAGGAGTTTGTTTTTGATGAAACGCAAGCCGATTTGAACAAGTTCGATAGATTGATCGAAGAGGTTGAGCCCGGGTCTTTACGTTTGCCCGTATTGATAAAAAAATACATTAAACAAAATGCTAGAGTGGTCGCTTTCAACGTAGATCCGCTCTTTAACAATTCTGTTGACGGATTAATGTACATTAAAATAGCCGATTTGCCCGAAAGCACGGTAAAGCCCGTTATGGAAGAATTTCAGGCCGAATTGGAACGCAAGTTGAACGAATCACACGATTAATTGACCAATTCTTCTTTGATAAAGGTTTCACAGAATTCCTTCACTTCCTCCCTAGTTTTTAGAAATGCCTCGTGAATTTCTTCATCGGTACCTTGTACTTTCGATGGGTCTATAAAATTGTGATGTAATCGTTGTGCATTTTTAGCGGGAATGTAAGGACAATGTTCTTTGGCATGGTCACAAACGGTTATGATGAAGTCCCACTCAATGTCTTTGTACTCGTCAACATGATTAGAGGTATGATGTGATATATCAACCCCGTCTTCTTTCATAATGGCCACTGCCCCTGGATTGAGCCCATGAGTCTCAATACCCGCACTATAAATTTTTGCAAGGTCACGTTGATAGCTTTCCAGATACCCATGAACCATTTGGCTTCTGCATGAATTGCCAGTACACAAAACCAAAATATTTTTCATTATTAACTATTTACTTGTGAAATTAATCTATTCCTACAATTTTACTGCGCCTCTCATACAATAAATTGTCTTTCCAAAGTCCATCTTTAGTTTTGCCCACTCGTTCTCGTTTGCCTATAAAGCGGAACCCAACTTTCTCATGCAACACAATACTGCCCATATTTTCTGGAAAGATTCCCGACTGCAATGTCCAATAGCCTCCTGCCTCACTTTGAGTTATCAATTCGTGCATCAAAGCTTTGCCAACACCCTTGCCTTGGCTGTCAGCTGCGATATACACACTTACTTCGGCAACACCACCATAAACACAGCGGCTTGAAACAGGTGATAGAGCGGCCCACCCCAATATCTGACCGTTTTTTTCGGCGACCAAGCGGCATATTTTCAAATGGCCTTGATCCCAGTTTTTAAATTCTGGTACTGTTGATTCAAAAGTGGCATAACCCGTGTCCATGCCTTGGGCATAAATTTTGGCCACTGCTCCCCAGTCATATGAAGTCATCGGTCGAATTCGCATAACCACAATTTTAGTTAGCAACAACCGCTGCCAGGCGCACATTGTTCTTGGGTGGTTGCGCCTACTTCAACTGGTACACCACAGGTTTCTTTGGCTTTGCAATCTGTTTTTTCTACCGCAAGTTTTATTATAAGCCGTTCATTGTTCCAAATAAAATCATCCACGAACAGTTGTGCTGTGTGAAAATGAGGATTGCTGTACTCAAATTTAACCTCAGCGTCGCCTTCCATGGCCTTTATCCTGTTCACTTTGTTCAAAATGCCCAATGCCTTAAATCCACTCATAAACGCCTTCTTATCTTTTTCTTCCGGACTTTCCCACAATTGAATAATGGTTTCTTTCCAAAAATCGGTCCCGGCTCCACAGTCAACGGAATCAATAGTGATGTTTTTTATTTCTGTAATGTGGTAATTCGGCGCGACAAAATGGCCTGGTTTGTATTCAAAGAGTAATTCTTTGTTTTTATGGGTATTCAATAATGTCAATAATTCTTTTGTTTTCATAATTAGCAACAGTTTTGATTAATATTGGAAAAGAAGGCATTGAAGTATTGCTGCAGGGCCTCCCATTTTTCTCGATTGATACAATAACAAAGGTTTTTGCCTTCAAAAGTTCCTTTTAAAAGCCCTATTTTTTTTATTTCATTCAAATGTTGTGAGATAGTTGGCTGTGCCAAACCAATTACGTCGACCAAATCGGTACAGATACAATTTTCTTGTTTGCTGATATACTCTAAAATGGCAATACGTGCCGGGTGGGCCAGTACTTTAGCGGCTTGGGCAAGTTCATTCTCGGCGATTGAAAAAATATGTGTTTTGGACGCTCCCAACAGATAACATTTATATATCGCAATATTACGATTATATATTGAAATAAAAAAGGCCAGAGTTAAATTCTCTGGCCTTTAAATTAAAACCAAGGTTTTTTGCCTACTTGATATGTGTTATAAAACTCCTCATCAGACTTGGTCAAATAAATGATTCCTTCTATAAGTCCAATTATCCACGCGGCAGATGCCCCAATACCACAGGTAACGGCCCCTAACACAATGGTGACCAAGAGTAAGATGATGCCCTCTTTGTTATAGCCCAAGATAAACTTGTGAATACCAAAACCACCCAAAACAATGGCCAGGACCCCTGCCAAAATCTTTTTGTTATCGGCATTGAGGGTTTCTTGCGCCCCTTTGCTAAATTCACTGGCCGTTTTTTTGGCTTCTTCAGCAAAATCACCGGCAGCTTCTTTGGCTTCATCAGCGGCGTTTTTTGCTGTATTCTTAGCTTTATCAAAGGCGTCTTCAGCTTTGTCGCCCAAATCTTTTTTATCGTCTGACATAGTATTTACGAATTGATTAATAGTGTCTTAAATGTAACAATTAATTACATATTTATAAAAAGGCTTTATCAATTGGTTCCCAAAGTTCCAATTTGTTCCCCTCGGGATCCAATATCCAGCCAAATTTACCGTATTCATATTCTTCTATCTCACCCACGATTGTCACTCCTTCTTTCTTGAGCGCTACTAAAAGATCTTTCAGATTTTCAACCCTAAAGTTCATCATAAACTGTTTTTCACTGGGTTCAAAGTATGTGGTTTTCTCGTTCATGGGACTCCATTGGGTAGAACAATCATTGCCTTCTTTATCCTTCCACCAAAAGGTACAGCCATATTGGTCGGTATTTAGGCCCAAATGATTTTTGTACCATTCTTTGATTTTATCCGGATTTTTGGTTTTAAAGAAAAATCCACCCAAGCCAGTAACTCTTTTTTTCATGTTTCGGTTTTAGAAAATTATGGATACTTATAAATTATCTTTTTATTTTTTCCTCATAAAGGGAAATCCAGTCATCTACGGTCATTTTTTGACACAATTCTTTGATTAAATCAAAAGGGATGTGTTCCACTTTTTTAAAGCGGATACAGCTTTTGCCCATGTCCAATTTTGTGGGCACATGTTTTGGAAATTCCCCCACGAACCAATCTGATAGTTTTTTGTCGGCGTAAATGCCCGAATGGTATAGTGCGACAAAATTTTTCTGTGATGCTATGTTCATAAAGGGAAGGGGTAATTTAGGAGTACAGTGATAACCGGCAGGATACCGACTGTGAGGCACCACATAGCCTATCATACCATAGCTAATGCGTTCTTCAAAACCTTTGGGCAGGTTTGACTTAATGGTATCCCTTAATTTAGAGAATTGGGCTCGACGTTCATCAGGTACCTTTGAAATGTATTCATCGGGTGTATTGGCCTTGATGGTCATAAGCACTATTTATTGGTTGCCCAATAAAGTTAGCAAAATTCTGCTTTGATCTTATCAACGATGGTTTGGGCCAATTTTTCTTTGCTCTCGATGGTCCAGCCGGCCACATGTGGCGTCAATAGCACATTGGTAGCTTTTTTAAGATATTCAAATGCCTTTGGCTTGGACGCAAACATGGTTTCAAAGCTTGCTTTTTCATATTCCAATACATCGAGACCTGCACCCCTTATTTTTCCAGTTTTTAATGCCTGGACCAAATCTTCGGTTACCACACATTTACCGCGGGCAGTGTTTAAAAGCCAGAATGGATTATGAAATTTCTCAATAAATTCTAAATTGACCATACCAGTGGTCAATTCGGTTTCCGGCACGTGAAGGCTCACAATATCCGATTTTTGCTGAAATTCAAGTATGCCGACCTGTCTGGCGAAATCGTCTTCTACACCGCCGACAATATCATAGCATATGACCTCAACATCGAAACCACTTATTTTCTTGGCAAAGGCCTTGCCCATATTTCCATAGCCCAAAATACCCACCGTTTTACCATTCACTTCTACGCCACGATTGCCCTCACGGTCCCAGATTCCTTTTTTAACCTCGCTATTGGCCTTGTCAAAATTGTTCATTAAGCTCAATAACATACCTAGCGTATGTTCGGCCACAGCATTGCTGTTGCCTTCTGGGGCGGCGGCGATAAAGATATTTTTTTGGCGAGCATATCTCACATCAATATTCTCCAGTCCTGCCCCTACACGACCTATAAACTTTAAGTTTGTTGCCTTTTCTAAAAACTGTTCGTCAATGGAAAAACGACTTCTAATGATCAAGCCGTCATAAAGATGAATATTCTTGGCAATTTGCTCCTTTGTTGAGGTATAATCTTCGGTATTTTCAAAACCCAACTCGGCAAGTTGCTCTAAAAGTAGGGGGTGATTGGTATCTACATGCAGTACTTTCATATTTTCGGGTACTCGGTTTTTGTGAGTTCATGTTGCACATTGCCTGTATGTGCGGTATTTGTTTTTTCAAAAAGCAACAGATGTACTTCTTCGCCATCTTTGGTCGATGGGCAATGTTCAATGCCTTTGGGAACTACAATAATTTCACCTTGCTGAACAACCGCTGTTCTGTCTCTAAATTGCATATATAATGTGCCTTTGAGAACATGGAACAATTCATCTTCATTTTCGTGGGCATGCCACACAAATTCACCCTTTATTTTAGCCAGGATCACCTGCATATCATCGACCACGGTTATTTGGTGCGGGTGCCAATGGCTCTTTACATGCCGTAGTTTCTCTTTAAGGTTAATGGAATTCATGGCTTACATTTTATATGCCCAAAACTAATTTAGCAATCCAGAAATAGATGAGAATACCAAAAATATCGTTGCTGGTTGTGATAAAAGGACCCGTGGCAATCGCAGGGTCGATCCCTCTTTTATCTAAAAACAAGGGTATGAACGTACCTATGATGCCAGCTACCACGATAACTGCAACCAGGGACAATGAGATGGCCAATGCCGTGCTGAAATCTCCTTTCCAAAACCAAGTAAATAATAATAAGATGATTGCCAAAATGATTCCGTTTAGTAGGGCCAGGAGCATTTCTTTGACCAAACGGTTGCTAATGCTCCCCTTTAAATCGTCGTTGGCCAGGCCTTGGACTATAATGGCACTTGATTGCACCCCAACATTACCTGCCATTGCAGCTATCAATGGGGTAAAGAAAAAAAGAATGGCATGTTTGGCGATCATTTCTTCAAACCCTCCCATAATGGCCGCAGCGCCCAATCCGCCAAACAGTCCTAAAATAAGCCACGGAATCCTTGCGCGGGTCAATTGCCAGATACTATCATCGGCCTCAACATCTTGAGATATACCGGCAGCTAATTGATAATCTTTATCAGCTTCTTCACGAATTACATCGACGATATCATCAATGGTGATTCTACCTACCAATCTGCCGATTTCATCTACCACAGGAATGGCCTCCAAATCATATTTTGACATAATTTTGGCCACCTCTTCGGGGTTTTCGTTCACATTTACATAGTCTACTTTGGGTATGTAAACGTCTTTGATGTGGGTTTTGGTCGATGTGGTCAATAAATCTTTCAACGAAAGCCTTCCCTTTAATTTATCTTCATCGTCAACAACGTAAATAGAATGTACCCGGGTCACATTTTCGGCTTGAGCACGCATTTCTTTAACACAGGTAAGCACATTCCAATTTTCATTCACCTTGACCAATTCTTTGGCCATAAGACCGCCTGCCGAATACTCATCATATCGCAACAATTCGACAATATCTTTGGCATGGTCTTTATCTTCAATTTGTGAAATGACACTCTGAACAATTTCTTTAGGAAGCTCGCCTACAATATCAGCGGCATCATCTGTATCCAATTCTTCAATTTCACCCGCGATTTCTTTGGCCGACAAATTGCTCAAAATACGCTCACGCACATCTTCATCAAGTTCAATTAGAATGTCTGATGTCTTTTCGCTGTTTAAAAGTTTGATGATGTAAGTTGCCTCTTCCTCCTCCAGTTCATTGGCAATTTCGGCCACATCGGCATAATGTAGTTCTTTCATCAATTCACGCAACTCACCATCATTCTGATTTTCAATCAAAAGCTGAATTTGGCTTACCAGTTCATCTGTGAGCTTAAAAGGGGTCATCTGCTATCTTCTTTGTTAGTGAAATAAAATCACTGACCGCCAATTGTTCTGGGCGAAGGTCAAATATAGCATCTTCTTTAAGATTATCGGAAAGATTAAAGCTTTTGAGACTATTGCGCATGGTCTTTCTTCTCTGATTGAAAGCGGTCTTCACCACTTTAAAAAATAAGACCTCGTCACAGGGCAGTGTAAAAGTAGCTTTTCGGGTTAAACGCAATACACCCGATTGCACTTTGGGCGGTGGGTCAAAAACCTCTGGGTGTACTGTAAATAGGTATTCTGCATCATAATATGCCTGTACCAAAACAGATAGTATGCCATAGCTCTTATTGCCTGGCTCGCCGCAAATTCTTTGGGCGACCTCCTTTTGGAACATTCCTGAAAATTCGGGTACTTGGTTACGAAGGTCCAGCATTTTAAAAACGATTTGGGTTGATATATTATATGGAAAGTTGCCCGTTATGGCAAATTGGTCGTCACCATAAAGCTTTTTTAGGTCGTATTTTAAAAAATCGGCTTGAATAATTTTCAATCGGTTGTTTTGTGCCACTATTTTAGGGTGGTCCAAGGCAAAACTATGGTTTAGATACACAATGGACTCTTCATCTAAATCCATCGCCACTAAATCAATATTACGCTGTAGCAGGTATTTAGTGAGTACACCTGTACCCGGGCCAATCTCAATTACATGGGAGTAGTCTTTAAGGGTCAGCGTATCTGAGATTCGTTTTGCCACATCTTCATCTTTCAAGAAATGTTGACCTAGGTGTTTTTTGGCCTTTACAGGTGAAGTTTCACGCCCCGAATTTCTTTTTGATCCGTAGTGATTACGCTTATTTTTCTCTTTTTTATGCATGGGGCATTTTGAGCACAAGATAATGAGTTCAGCGGGAATTTCTCACATATACCCATGCCTGTGGATGTAAAGGCAAAACAATATTGATACGTTTGTAATAATCGGTTTCATATTGATCACATAAACTCAGTTCGGTTTTTGTGATTTCATAGACCATACCTTTAACTGTATTTTGCGAATTGGTTGAGGCATAAATGACCGGAAATTTGCCCAAGTATTCATTTTCCACTAAATGATAACCATATAAAATAGCCGCGATGCCTATTAGCTTACGTTTAAATATGCGCAATTGAACCGCTTCGTCTTGAAGGCTACCATAGCTAAATAGGTAATGTGGCACTTTCAAATATTTTGCTCATCAATTAACTGAAGTTCTGTTCTAAAGGCAACAAATCTTTTGGGAAAAAGAGATTGCCCCTCGGCACGTATATTTTCTGCGTCCTCCGCATAATAACGATTGAGGGTGGCTCTATTTTTTGTTGTGTATTGCACCGAGTAGGTAAATCCGCCCATTTCTTCTTCAACCAGAACTCGACACATTTTGGCTTGTGTGAACTTACCTGTCGCCAGCATTGCAGGAATATGTCTTGTTTTCATCCAAGCTAGCCATTCATCGTGTATAGCTTCGTCGATATTCGTGGTTACATTGTAGATGATCATGAATTCAAGTTAATTGATGGTATCACCCCTAAGTCTCCTGTAGTTTTTGCGGGCTTGCGGAAAGTAGTAACTGTCTTGATAGTTATAGATAATTTTTTCGTAGTGAATTTTTGCATTATCCGGTTCTTGAAAAACACGCTCATACAAATCGGCAAGGGCAAAATGGGCATCGTCGGCTAGAATACCTTCACTATAGAACTCTACAATTTTTTGATAATTGAATTTTGCAGCGTCATACTTTTTTTGGCCTTCCAATAATTTACCCTGCTTTAAAAGAGCCTCGTCTTCTATTTTTTCGCCTTTATGGTTTTGTAAAATATCTTCCAGAACTTCCACTGCCTCTTGTGTTTTGTTCTGATATGCCAATAGGTCTGCCCTTGCATATTTTTTCAAAGCTGTTTGGGTAGAATCTTCCAAAGAGTTGTCCGATATCAATAGGCTCAACTGCATGGCATCATTTGCCATTAATTGTGATGTTGAGCTGCGAAGTACTTTTAATTGGGTCAAAGCCCAGTCAAAATCACTTTTATAAAAACTTGTTTGGGCCACCTTAAAACGGGCATCTTGCCCTATTACATCATTTTTTAGGCTCTTTTGAACCTGAGAAAAATAGATTAAAGCTTGATTAAATTTTTGGTCGAACACCAAAATATCTCCCAGAGCCATTTTTAAATAGGCCTGGCCAAATCTGCTCAGCGGTTCTTCCAAACTGCGTTTGAGCATGGCAATGGCAGGTGCCGGAATCCCTTTTTTAAAGGCTAAAAAGTTGGCATAGGCAATTTGCAACTGCAGCGTTTTATTGTCATAACCATAAATCTCCAATAGGGTCTCAAATTGTTTTTCAACTGCATTCAATCTTTTATCATTGGCATCGATCAAGTCGATATCAATAAGACTCAACTGGGCATTCAACTTGGTGCTTGGGTCTTGTGTATTGTCTACAATGTACTCAAACACCTCGGTAGCAGTATCAATATCACCACCATCCATAGCCACTTCACCCAGATTGCTCATTCGGTCTAGGGAAGGGGATTCTTTCCTTTTAAAAATGGCTTTTTCTTGGGCAAAAGCACTGCTATACTGTCTTTGTTGAACAAAAAGCCAACTCAAAAGCTCGTTCCATAATAGATTGGGGTTTTTCTGTGCATTCTGTAACAGTATTTTACGCAGCTTGATATTATTGTCATCCGAAGGGTCTTCACTTATAAAATCATCGATGTTCCGCAGTACGTTGGTTCGCGTTGATTTGCCTTCGTAGATTAGGTTCAAATACGACTGGTACATCTTTTCTATATCGCCCTGTTCTCCATAAATTCGAGCTAACTGAAAGTCGTAATTCAACTCAGGTTTTAAGGACATGGCTCGGGTATAAGCTGCGATGGCCTCGTCTAAGAGTGCGTATTTTTGAAAGCGATAGCCAACACTGTACCCAAAATTTGGGTTCTCATCAATTTTTTCAATGGCCTTTTGAAAGTATAAAGTAGCCTTATCGGGTTGTTCTTGAAGCGTATAATTATAGCCTAATTCTACAAAAAAGGTCGGAAATGCATAACTGTCTTCTATTTTGTTGAGCAAAAAAGTCTCGGCATCCAAATATCGTTCAAGTTGCTGATAACATGCCACCAGGGCTTCAGAATAATCTGTACGACGTGGATTGTCACTTACCAATTTTTCATAAAAAACGACAGCTTTGTCGAATTCACCGTCATTGAAATATTGTTTTGCCAAGAAGTCATCTTGGGCTTGAAGAGCCATCGCTGTAAAACAAAAGAATAGGATAAAAAGAAACTGCAATTTGTTGATTTTACTTCAAAGATAAGAGAGATAGTGGCACGCCCTTGTTAAGTGCATCAGAAATTCACTTTAGTCAATAAATTCAAACCCGCAATAGGGAACCAATGCTTTTGGAACTTGAATTCCTTTCTCAGTTTGGTAATTTTCTAAAATACCGGCGAGAACCCGCGGCAAGGCCAACGCACTTCCATTTAAGGTATGGGCCAATTGGTTTTTGCCGTTCTCATCTTTAAAGCGCAACTTAAGTCGATTTGCCTGAAAGGTTTCAAAATTGGATACAGAACTAATTTCAAGCCAACGGTCTTGAGCTGTTGAAAACACCTCAAAATCATATGTCAAGGCCGACGTAAAGCCTAAGTCTCCACCACAAAGCCTTAAAACACGATAGGGCAACTCCAGTTCCCTAAGAATGCTTTTAACGTGTTCAACCATCTCATCCAGTGCCTGGTACGAATGCTCGGGGTGTTCTACCCTAACAATTTCAACTTTGTCAAATTGGTGAAGGCGGTTCAAACCTCGTACATGGGCACCATAACTGCCAGCCTCTCTTCTAAAACAAGGCGTATAGCCGGTATATTTTATTGGAAATTCATCTTTGTTGACTATTTCGTCTCGAAAGATATTGGTTACTGGCACCTCGGCCGTGGGAATCAAATACAAATTGTCTGCCTGTACATGGTACATTTGCCCTTCTTTATCTGGTAATTGCCCCGTTCCATAGCCCGAAGCTTCATTTACCAAATGGGGCACTTGAATTTCGGTATAACCGGCCTGGGTGTTTTTATCTAAAAAGTATGCGATCAGCGCACGTTGTAAACGGGCCCCTTTGCCTTTATAGACAGGAAACCCAGCTCCTGTAATCTTTACACCCAACTCAAAATCTATGATGTCATATTTTTTGGCCAATTCCCAATGCGGGAGGGCATTTTGCATTAATTTGGGTATAGCACCTTCTTTAAAAACCTCTTCATTGTCAGTATCTGAGCTTCCTTTGGCGACCGACTCATGGGGTATGTTCGGAATTTGATACAAAAGTTCTTGCAATTGATCGGCAATCACATTCAATTGCTCCCCTAAATTCTTTGAAGATTCCTTTAATTCAACCGTTTTGGCTTTCATGGCATTGGCTTCGGCCACTTTGCCCGTTTTGAACAATTGTCCAATTTCCTTTGAGAGAGAATTGGATGTCGCCAAAGTATTGTCAAGCTCCGTTTGGGTCGCTCGACGATGTTCGTCCAGTTTGATAATTTGATCAAAATGAGGCGCGGCATCGATGTTGCGCTTTTTTAACGCAATTATATAATTGGCCTTGTGTTCTCTTATTTGTGATAGTTGAAGCATGAAAGAGTATTTGCAAGGCAAATTTAAATGATTGCGATCAGTGCTGCCAATGATTATTCTTTTTCTTGAGGTAAAATCCAGGCGTTATGTGAAAAATGCTTCCATGGAACCGCAGCCAGGTCAATTTGGGGGTCTATAAAAGGTTTATAACGGCTTTGGTTGATTTTGACACTCGAAGTCACATACACGCTAATGTCTACTCCTTTTCTTTGGTATTCATCTTTCAAGTATTGGGCAAATTGCCAAGCAAAATCTGGATAGGCGCTCACTTTGCCCCGTTGTTTTTTGGTCAAATAATTATCCAAATTAATAGCTGTTTCTTCACCATTTAATTTGTTGACGACCTTGTATTGTATTCTGCCCTGGCGACTGCGCAACATCATGCGCCAACTTAAACGATGCCCTTCTTCGGTCCATAATACATCATCTTTAAAAAAGTGATGTCTTATAGGCAACGCCAATTGAACGGTAAAATAAATACCTAGAACCCAGAGCAGTGGCCTTTGGTATTTTGGTGGTTTTGCTTTTTGAATACTGTTCACGATTTTATTTTGCCTAAACAACTTGCGGATGGTCTCGGGTTCAAAAAAGAACACACAGAAGGCAAGTGATAAATAGGGAAAAATCCCGATTCTAAAAACGATGCTGTTGAACAAATGAAAGAAAATGGATAAGGCAAAAGCATATTTTCGAGTGGGTTTGTAAAGAAGGGCGGGCACCACTAATAGGTCAAAGGCGATACCAAAAACGGCAACAATCTTATGTACCCATTTTTCTTGCAATAATTCACCGATCAAAAAATAATCGGCTTTGGAACGCATTAGCAAATCAATAATGCTAAAATCAAGCCAATCGCCATATAATTTAGCGACCGATGCATAGGTGTAGACAATGAGCAACTGAAAAATAATAATCCAGCGAACAAAATTGTACATATGGTCACTTTTTATTTTGGGGTCTAATTTGGCGTCAAGAGATAAATTTTTGTTGGCGGGTAAGAATGCCATGATGTATGCCAACAACATTAATAAATAGTAGTGATTGTTGTACGATGTTTTTTGCATTAGATAAACACCTGTCCACATTAGGGCGAAGGTCATTGCACTAAATCTGTATTTATAGCCTATACTGATCAAAAGGCCCAAACAGCCCATGGCAAAAAAGTAATAGTACATGCCATTGCCTGACAAAGGTTGCAACCATTCGAATCCGATGAAGGAAAAGGTAAACTTGGGTTCAATCAAAGTTCTTCTGACCCAACCGGTGCCTATGGCGCCAAAACATTCTGCACTGACCAAAAGCCCATATAAGACCCTAAAAATGAGCAGTTGAATATTGTCTATTTTTTTAAAAAGAAATTGATTGATCACGTTATCCTGGTCTAAGGCCTTGTGCGTTGGCCTTATCGGCCATTAACTGTTTTTGAAGGTCTTCTATGGAGTCAAATTTATGTTCGTCCCTTAATTTGCGCACCAATTGTACCTGTATTTTTTCGTTGTAAAGGTTTTTATCGAAATCGAAAAAATGGACTTCAATACTGCGTGCTTTTCCATCGACCGTGGGATTGACCCCTATATTCATCATGCCATGGACCGTTTTTTGATCAAGGGTGCTTTTAACCACATATACCCCATTTTGGGGAATGAGCTTATATTCTTCGGCAATTTTGAGATTTGCTGTAGGAAAACCAATTTTTTTGCCAAGGCCTTTTCCTTTGGTAACGGTACCGGTCAACATATACTGGTAACCCAAATATAAATTGGCCTGTTCAATTTCGCCGTGCATCAGTGCTTTTCTAATTTTGGTGGAACTCACCGAAACTTCGTCAATTTCTTGTGCGGGAATTTCTTCGACTTCAAATTCAAAGGTGTTGCCAAAATGGATGAGGTCGGTGATGTTCGCATTTCTATTACGACCAAATCTATGATCATAACCAATGATGACTTTTTTGGCCTTTAAGCGGTTCACAAGTATGTCACGTACAAAGGCTATGGCCGATAATCGTGAAAATTCTTTGGTAAAGGGATGTACAATTAAATAATTTAGCCCCAATGCGTCCAATATTTGTTTTTTCTCTTCAACGGTATTCAACATCTTGATATCGGTGTCTTTTTGAAGCACCATCCGTGGATGAGGAAAAAAAGTGAGCACGGTGGATTTTAACCCAGATTGTTCGGCAATATTAATGAGATGTTCCAATATTTTACGGTGCCCAATATGAACACCATCAAAAGTGCCAATGGTCACCATTGTTGATGAATTCATTGTAAATTGAGAAATACCTTGGATTGTTTCCACAGTGTAAAAAATAAAAAGGCTTACTTTTGATAACCGTTACGCCCCTTTTTTTGGATGAGAGCTAAATTACATTTTGTTTTATCAATTTCCATATTTTTTAGCTGGTTTTACGGATTCTCCCAAATTGATTATTGGAAATCTAGGTCAGCCAGTAGTATGGCAAGTGCGTTGCCATCAGGTAGGGTAGCTCCCGTCTTCGAATTGCGACAAGACCTCTTCGAACGAGCGCTCAACATAGTTGGCGATGATGGCCAACAACAGATTTATTTGCCAAATGAATCAGGTAACTTAGAAGGCTTTGCGGTACTTGAAACGCCGGTTTTTCATCCAAAGTTAGCGGCCAAATATCCAGCTATTAAATCATATACAGGATGGAGCGACAGCGGTTTGCGCAAAGTCCGCTTCAGCTATTCGCCCAAGGGATTACAGGTCATGCTCATTGACCGAAGAAAAGGAAAGACATTTTTTATTGAACAGATTGGCTCGCAAGCCGATACCTATGGTATTAAGGATAATCGCTCTAAGACCCGTGAATTTATTTGTAAAACCCAGGCATTGGCCGAGAAATTTCAAAATAGGCCCTCTGTGTTAATCGATGATCAAACTCTAAGAAAGTTTAGGATTGCGGTTTCAGCCACCGGGGAATATACAACTTACCATGGGGGTACTGTTGAAGATGCTTTGGCAGCAATAAATGCCACGTTAACAAGGGTAAACGAAGTATTTGAATCGGACTTGGGCGTTGTATTGGAATTGATTGGCAATAATGATCAGGTGATTTTTGTAAGTGCAGGAGCAGACCCCTATGGAAACAATCTTAATGCAGAAGTGCAGAGTACTCTTACCAGTACCATTGGAGAAAGTAATTATGATGTAGGGCATTTATTCCATAGGGACAATGATAATGGCAATGCTGGTTTTATAGGGTCCGTATGCTCAGATAATAGAAAAGGCAGTGCTTTTTCTTCTGCGATGGAACCCGAAGGCGATGATTTTGATTTGGATTATGTTGCCCACGAACTGGGCCATCAATTTGGGGCCAACCATACCTGGTCTTTTGAATCGGAAAATACAGGTGTGCAAGCAGAACCTGGCAGTGGCACTACCATTATGGGCTATGCTGGCATCGTAGATGGGAGCAATGTTGCCCCTGATGGTGATGAGTATTTTCATTACAACAGTATTTTACAAATTGGTAACTATTTACAGACAATAGCTTGCGCTCAGACCAGTCCGTTAACAAATACGCCACCTGTAGTCGCACCTTTGAATGACCAAATAATCCCTAAGGGAACGCCCTTTTTGCTTACGGCCAATGCCTTTGACCCTGATTTGGACGATGTGCTCACCTATACTTGGGAACAAATCGACGATGGGGTTGTCACTGCCGCCAATTTTGGTCCTGACAATGCATCTGGGGCCAATTTCAGGTCCTTGTTGCCAACAACTTCGCCAACCCGTTTTTTTCCAAAACTTTCAAGGGTGGTTTCCGGTCAATTGACCCAAGTGAACCCTGTTCTCAATTCGGCTTGGGAAACGGTATCTAATGTTGAGCGTGAACTTAATTTTGCCATTACGGTTAGGGACAATGCCATAGGCGGTGGCCAAGTTGCCTCTGAAATTGTCAAAGTTCAAGTTACCAATAGCGCTGGCCCATTTGTGGTGAATTCCCAGAATGGCAATGAAACTTATATCGGAGGGAGTGTTCAAGAAATTAGCTGGGATGTGGCCAATACCAATAGGGCTCCCATAAATGCGACCCAAGTAGATGTTTATTTTTCTTTGGATGGTGGGGCCACTTTTCCCTTATTGATTGCAGAAGGCATTATAAATAATGGTACAGCCAATGTTCAATTGCCAGGTATCGCCACTTCAACCGGGCGAATTATGATTAGAGCTGCCAACAATATATTTTTTGCAATGAATGGGGCAAATATCACCATTGAAGAATCTCCCTTCCTTTTATCATTTGACCAATTGATTTATGACATTTGCCAACCCAACGATGTCACTATTCCCTTCGAGTATGAAACCAATGGTGATTTTGCCGAAGAGGTAACTTTTGCCGCAACCTTGCCCGCCGGGTTGACCGCAGTTTTTACGCCACCTAATGTAAATGGGAGTAGTAGCCCGGTAAATATGGATATCAATGGAATATCGACTTTGGATACCGGTAATTATCCCATAAGTGTGACCGCTACTTCCGCCAGCGAAACACGAACAATTCCACTTGAAATCAACGTATATGATGGTAATTTCGAAGCAGTTACTTTAGAAGAGCCCTTGGATAATGCCACTAATACGGCATTGAAACCAGAGCTGCGGTGGATGATGAATCCAAATTTCACCATGTATCAAGTTCAAATTGCCACGGATGTGGATTTTACAACAATTGTAGAAGATGTAATGGTGGCTTTTAATACATATGAACCCACCAATTTGATGGCCGAAACAACCTATTATTGGCGCGTAAAACCCAGTAATGAATGTGGTGAGGGAACGTTTGGATTGCCTTTTAGCTTTACCACGTCCATTATTGATTGTGGTTTATTTGATACCGACCAGCAACCCCTTGAGATTTCGGCAAACGGTATGCCCACGCTGACCTCGGTCATCAGTGTGGCCCAAGATTTTGTGCTTTTCGATGTCAATGTAATACTCGAGATTTCCCATACTTATTTGGAAGACTTGGTCATAAGCCTAATATCACCTTCAGGAACAACCGTTGTACTTACTTCTAAAAATTGCGGCAGTCTCAATAATCTCAACGCAACATTTGATGATGCGGGAAGCCCAATTGCCTGTAGTGGCAACCCGGCCATCAGCGGAGTTTTACAACCGGTAGGGTCCCTTGCCGCTTTCAATGGAGAGTCGATATTGGGAGAGTGGACCCTGCAAATTGAAGACACAGCATCTAGTGATGGAGGCTCTTTGGATGCTTTTTCACTTGAATTTTGTGTAGAAGGTATTCTGAGGCCCGATGATGACAATGATGGTGTTTTTGATGATGGTGACGACCTGTGTTTGGGCACACCCAAAGGGCAACAAGTAGATACTTCGGGCTGTCCGGTTTACAGTTTGGCGCAGGATAACTTCAATATTTCCATTCAAAGTGAAACTTGCGCTAGCAATAACGATGGCTCTATTGAAATTTTGGCCAGTGACAACACTATCGACTATGAGGCCACTTTAACGGGCAATGGAATTGATCAAACATTCAATTTTATTGACCAACAAATATTCAACAATCTGACTGCCGGCGATTATCGTCTTTGTTTGAGTGGAACAAAAGGCACTATCGATTATAGAGACACTTGTTTTGATATCAATATCACTGAACCGGAACCCTTGCAGGTGGGTACTACCTTGTTGGCCACAACCCAGCAATTGCGAATTGACCTCAATGGGGGTATGCTGTATAATATAGAATTGGACGGCATTTTGACCCAGACTACGGAAAACGATATAATTATTGATCTAAAAGATGGACAGAATACACTTAAGGTCTATACAAATTTAAGTTGCCAGGGTGTGTACAGCGAACAATTATATGTAAGCCAAATACCAGTGGTATTTCCAAATCCGGTCAATGACCTGGCCTTTGTTCGCACAAATAGGGGCACGGGTATTGTAAATTATGACATTTATGCCGCCAATGGGCAATTGGTAGCTAAAGGTAAGCGTTCTATTGAGGGTAATGAAATAGCCATCAATATGGCCGTATTGCCAACAGGACTCTATTATTTGGTGTTAAAGACCAATAGCAACAAGAGCACCATTAAATTGGTTAAAAAATGAAAAAATACCTTCTTTTCCTTATGGTTGCCCTTGTCGGCTGTGGAAAGGGAGACGATGGCCCACCTCCCGCCCCAGAAGGCGCTGTTTTGACATTTCCCCTACAGAACTCCGAATGTACCACCGGTATTGATTTGGGCAATAATTTGAGCCAAGTTACTTTTCAATGGGAAGCTTCTAAAAACACTAATTTATATACGTTAACGGTGATTAACTTGAACACCAATATTCCATTGGCCGTGGCAACAGCCTCTACTTCAGTGGCATTGGCTATTGAGAAAGGAGCACCTTTTTTATGGAATGTACTCTCTAGTAACAATGATTCTGACGCAACCGCGACCAGTGGAAACAATCTCTTCTACAACGCCGGTGCGCTCACAAGTTTTCCACCTTTTCCAGCTCAGATAATAACACCAAAATCAGGTTCCACAGTACAAATGGGACAAACAGGAGAGGTGGTTTTAAGCTGGTCTGGAACAGATATTGAAAATGATATTGAAAGTTACGAGGTTTATTTTTCTGATGAGAATCCGCCAAGCGACATATTGGTTACCTTGAATAATACCACTGAACAAACAAGTGTCGTTGTGGCCAACGGCACCACCTATTATTGGCGGGTAATAACAATCGATGCCAAGGGAAACTCTTCCGATACAGGTATTTATGATTTTAAGGTGTATTGAAATTTAGGTACCGTTAAATTGGTTCATGGTATTCTTAAGTCCGGCAAAAACAAAAGAACGGATAAGTTGTGTGGCCTTTTGTAGTCTGTTGGGCAATGTTGTCAATTCTTCCTCATTCCATTCGCCAAGAACATAGTCCACCTGCCTTCCCTTTCCAAAATCAGAACCTACCCCAAATCGGAACCGATTATAGTTAACCGTTTCGAGGGTGTTCTGAATATCCTTTAGGCCGTTGTGCCCTCCATCACTGCCCTTGCCTTTAAGACGAATGGTGCCAAATTGTAAATTGATGTCATCGGTGATCACCAGGAGATTCTCAAGGGGAATTTTTTCTTTGTCCAACCAGTAGCGCACAGCTTTGCCGCTTAAGTTCATAAAGGTTGATGGTTTAAGGCACAAAATGCTGCGACCTTTGTATTTGAAAGTCGTAATGGCCCCTAATTTAGCATCTTCAAAAACAATGTTTTCTTCAACAGCTAGGGCATCTAATATCTTAAAGCCAATATTGTGACGGGTTTCTTGGTATTTTTCACCAATATTGCCCAAACCAACTATTAAAAATTTCTTCATAATATCAGTTTCTTTGAGAACGTTGGATTTTGAACTAAAAAGGGATGTAAACCAATGGAACATGATTTCAGCTTTGCCCAAAAATACAAAAGCATCCCTATCAATTTGATCCTAAATTGACAGGGATGCTATTACTGGATTCAGAATAATTTATTCTGCTTCTTTTTCAGCTGGGGCCTCAGCACCTTCTGCTCCTGCAGACTCAGCACCTTCTGCACCCTCAGCACCTTCTTCTAGTTCTTCATCTTCCTCATCTTCAATGATGTTTCTAGATGCTTTAACTTGAACAACAGCAGTACTGTCTGGGTGTAAAATGGTATAATCATCATTTAACAAGGTTTCAACCGCAATTGTCTGGCCAATTTTCAACTTTGAAATATCAATGGTGATAAAATCTGGCAATAAATCTGGCAAGGCCTTGATTGATAATTTTCGTTTTCTAAATAACAAACGACCACCGTTACGAACACCTGGCGAATTTCCTTCCAATCGAACAGGGATCCTCATGGTCACTGGCTTGTCTTTAAACAGCTGGTAAAAATCGATATGTAAAATCTTATCGGTTACAGGGTGAAATTGAATGTCCTGCAGTACAGCATGTAATTTTTCACCACTTTCCAATTCAATTACTGCCGTAAATGCGTTGGGGGTGTACACTAGGTTTTTGAACGCTAGTTCATCTGCTGAAAAGTGTAATGGTTTTTCCCCTCCGTATAATACGCAAGGGACCTTTCCAGCATTACGTAAGGCTTTGGTTGAGACCTTGCCCACGCTTTCTCTTTGAGATCCTTTGATGGTAATTGACTTCATTATTGAATTTTAATTGTTTCTATTTATTCCGAATTGCAAATTGTTCAATTTGCGTAGTCGAAGGCTACATTAAAAATTTTGATGCTATTGAAGTGTTGTGGTGTACCCTGTGCATTACATCGGCAAACAAATGGGCACAACTCAACACTTTTATTTTTTTACTTTCTTTGCCCAAAGGAATGGAATCGGTAATGATCAATTCTTCAAGCATAGATTTTTCTATTTTCTTGTTGGCATCACCCGAAAGCAAGCCATGGGTGGTAATGGCTCGTACGCTCAACGCCCCACGCTCAATCATTAGATCGGCAGCTTTTGTCAATGTCCCTGCCGTATCGACCATATCATCAACAAGCACAACATTTTTGTTGGTCACATCGCCAATGAGCTCCATATGCGAAATGATGTTTGCTTTCGCTCGTTGTTTGTAACATATGACCACATCACTTTCCAGCGCTTTGGAATAAGCATAGGCACGTTTTGACCCACCCATATCGGGCGAGGCGATACAAAGATTATCGAGGTTCAAGTTTCTCAAATAGGGTAAAAACAAAGTCGATGCAAACAAATGGTCGACAGGTTTTTCAAAAAAGCCTTGAATTTGATCGGCGTGTAGGTCCATGGTGATGATTCGTGTGGCCCCGGCGCTCTCCAACATCTTTGCAATCAACTTGGCGGCAATGGGCACCCTCGGTTTATCTTTACGGTCTTGCCTTGCCCATCCAAAATAGGGCATAACGGCTGTGATATGACGTGCTGATGCTCTTTTGGCCGCATCGATCATCAACAACATTTCCATCAAATTTTCAGAACTGGGATTGGTGGAACCTATGATGAAAATACGTGTGCCACGTATAGACTCTTCAAATGATGGTTGAAATTCACCATCGCTATATCTTGAAATTTTAACTTTGCCCAATTCCGTTCCATAAGACGCAGCAATTTTCTCACCGAGGGCAGTGCTCTGGGTGCAGGCGAAAATTTTTGGTTCTGGTACTTGATAGGGCATTCCAATCTATTATTTGCGAGCTTATTAAAGCGGTTTCTTTTTAAGCAGGTGCAAATTTAGAAATTAATCTGGCTTGCTAAAGGATAATTGTTACAATTTTGGTTTTTGAAACGAAAATATTTTTTAGCTTTGCAGTCCGGTTTTGCCTTGGTGGCGGAATTGGTAGACGCGCTGGATTCAAAATCCAGTTCTTTCGGGAGTGTGGGTTCGATTCCCACCCAAGGTACTTTAAAGCCCTCAATGAATTTTGAGGGCTTTTTTTAATGGTATCAGGCCCAATGGACAATGGCAGCTTTATTAGTAAAAGACTTGATGGGGCAAGCTCCAGGCCATTTTTCAAAAATGCTTATAATCACTAAAGGATTGATTTTAAGAAACATCATTATCGTTTATAAAAAGCCAATTATTATCTTAGTACATAATTGAATTGTCGATATCTACCTGATTTTCTTTTCGGTCCAAGGCTTAATTTTTAAGTGCGAATGGAATCATGGCACTTAAATCATAAATTATTGATGAAAACTGCAGTCGTAACCCCCTTGGAAACTCGAATATTGCTCATTGCTGATGATTCGTTTTTTTTGAACAAATTAAAACAATCGTTGGAAAATCTAGTATCCGATGTTCAAGTGCTACAAGATACACAAAAGGCAATCGCATACCTGAAAACTACAGACCTTGACATAATTGTTATGGATGTAGCATCGCACTACGCCATTGAACTTATTCAATCTTTGAAAAAAAATACGGCGACCAAGAATATCCCCATTATAGCGGTAGGAAACCAAGAACAAGAAGGTCAATTGGAAATAGCGTTGCAATATGGGGCCAATGACATTTTGAGCGCTCCTTTTCTACCTATTGAATTACAGCAACGTATTAATTTCCAACATCAATTTTTGAAATTGAAAAGAGACGATGTTGAATCACTACAGACCGATAAGGACTATTTTTTGGCTGTTGACATTTTGAATGAGGGCCATATGGTTCAAAATTTAGACGATATCATCATTTCTGCTAATAAAGCGGCCGGCACTATTTTAAAGTATGAAGTCAATGACCTCGTAGGTAAAACTATGGACAGTTCATATTTTAGGGTAGCACACGAAAACGGCACTGCTTTTACCAATGATGAATATCCATGGGTCATCGCCAAAAAAACCGGCACAAAGGTCACTGATATGGTCATGAACGTTTTAAATGGCAATGGAAAAAAAACAACATTGACAGTAAATGCCGCTCCTGTATTGAGCAAGGGTGAAACCCTTACAGGAACCGTTATCACTTTTCAAGATATAACGCCGATCAAACTGGCAGAGAAGCAGTACAAAAGTTTTTTTAAGGAAAACATAATGCCATTGTATTGGTTGGAAATGACCAATCCCATACCCACCAGTCTGCCGATCAAAGAACAGGTAAAGGCTCTCTTTAGAGAAGCCATTATTAAAGACTTGAGCTTGCCCATGCTGCCCTTATATGAATTTGAAAACCCAGAAGACATCATCGGCAAACCAATGACCAACGCATTTAGCCCAGAATCGGTAAAACCTGGAAGCCCTGTCGTTTCTTTTTTTGAAACCATGTTTGATAATGGCTATGTGGCAAAAGATGTGGAACGCTTTGGCAAGAACCAAAATAACGTAGAAAAATGTTTTCTCAAC
>JABDND010000194.1 GCA_013001145.1 Croceitalea sp.
CTATTCACATGCCTGTCCGTTCAACCAAATCATGCAAAATGGCTTGGCCAGTAGGTTAGTACAAGTTGGCATAAGAACACTTAGTGATGAACAAAGGGCCAATATTTCAAAGTATAATGTGGAAGTCATCGAAATGATAGATTTTGGTCATAAGCCAATACCGACATTTCATAAGCCAATCTACCTATCAATGGATATTGACGCGCTTGATCCCGCATTTGCTCCAGGCGTTTCACATCATGAGCCAGGGGGTTTGACCACAAGAGAGGTGATCAAAATCATTCAACAAATAAACGTTCCCATTATAGGCGCAGATATAGTTGAGTATAATCCAAAGCGGGACCTTAATAACATTACAGCTATGGTCTGTGCCAAGTTATTTAGGGAAATAGCAGCAAAAATATTGGGGTAATGTGCTACCTATCTGGGTGCATAAATTTTTGTTTGCCCAATAAAACTTCTTCGCTTTCTACGTGGTCTTCATCGGGTACACAGCAATCCACTGGGCAAACGGCTGCACATTGCGGCTCTTCATGAAAGCCCATGCATTCTGTACATTTATCAGGAGCGATATAATATATTTCGTCACTGATTGGTTCTTGAACTTGTTCAGCATTCACGGCTTTGCCATCTGGCAATACTACATCACCTTTCAATGATGTACCGTCACTGTATCGCCATTCGTCTGCGCCTTCATATATAGCAGTATTGGGACACTCAGGCTCACATGCACCACAGTTGATACATTCGTCAGTTATAATGATTGCCATAATTTTCTTTTTTCAATGCTTACTTTTGCACAAAAATAAACCTCGATAATTTAGTTAGCAAATATAATGGCCATACAGCGCGATATTTCGGAAGCTTTTGTTAAACTCGGTGATTTTTTGCGCTTTTTTTGTGAAGAACACAGCACAACGCCAACTAAGTGGTCAAAAACTCTTGAACTTGCTGTTATTGAAGCGGGACAAAAAAATGGTTGGTTCACCGCTGACAATGTTCATTTTTGTCTCGCACAATGGGGGGCATTGCTAACAAGGGAAAATTTAGAAGTATGGACGGCTTCATACGACCTGCCCAAAGAATCCAACAAAGTTGTGGCCATAATTATGGCCGGCAATATTCCACTGGTGGGCTTTCACGATTTTCTGTGTGTGTTGCTGTCGGGGCACTCGGTTTTAGCCAAATTGGCATCCAACGATTCGGTACTTTTGCCTTTTCTGGCCAAATTTTTAATAGCCCAAGAACCCACCTTATCCAAAAAAATAAAATTTACCAAGGAGCAATTGCAAGGTTTTGATGCCGTAATAGCCACAGGTAGCAATAATACAGGGCGTTATTTCGAATACTATTTTTCGAAACATCCGCATATAATTCGTAAAAACAGAAATTCCATAGCCGTCTTATCCGACAATGAAACCAAAGCGGAACTTGATGCCCTCGGACAAGATATATTCAGATATTTTGGGTTGGGCTGCCGCAGTGTCTCTAAATTGTATGTGCCCAGTGACTACAAACTGGATACATTCTTTGAAGGAATCTTTGGGCATAAAAACGTTATCAACACCCATAAATACGCGAACAATTACGATTACAACAAAGCTGTCTTTCTAATGTCAGATTTTGAAATACTGGACAATGGCTTTCTTTTACTCAAAGAAGATACGTCAATGGCATCACCAATTGGCACGCTCTACTACGAACGATATTCAGCTTTGGACTCTTTAAATAACAAACTGGCGCAGGAAAAGAAGAATCTGCAATGTGTAGTGTCTTCCGCAAGTATCAATGGGGCCAGCCCTTTTGGTAGTAGCCAAACCCCTACATTGACAGACTATGCCGATGGTGTTGACACCATGCAATTTCTTTTAAATCTTTAAACCATTTCAGAGTTTATCTTTAACTAAAATTTTTCGACCTTTGAACTTAATTCTACCTCAAATGAAAAAGCATAATTTTAGTGCAGGACCTTGTATTTTGCCTCAAGAAGTCATGAAAAAAGCGGCTGAGGCCGTCATTGAATTGGATGGTATTGGGCTTTCCCTCATCGAAATTTCACATCGCAGCAAAGAGTTTGTTACCATCATGGAAAAAGCGCGATCTCTTGCCCTAGAACTTTTGGGCTTGGAAGGCAAAGGGTATTCTGCCCTATTTTTACAGGGGGGTGCGAGTATGCAGTTCTTGGCCACGGCATACAATTTGCTCGAAACCCGAGCTGGGTATTTAAATACCGGTACGTGGAGCCTAAAAGCCATAAAAGAAGCACGCCTCTTTGGCGATGTGATTGAGGTGGCGTCTTCACAAGAGAAAAATTATAATTTTATTCCCAAGGGATATAAAATTCCTGATGGATTGGATTATCTGCATTTAACATCAAACAATACCATATTCGGTACACAGATAAAGGAATTCCCAAAAAGCAATGCGCCTTTGGTATGTGACATGAGTTCAGATATCTTTTCGCGTCAATTGGATTTTACACAATTTGATTTAATCTATGCGGGAGCGCAAAAAAATATGGGTCCTGCCGGAACTACACTGGTAGTAGTTAAAGAAGATATATTGGGTAAGGTCACTAGAAAAATTCCTTCCATGCTTGATTACAAGATACATATAGCCAAAGATAGCATGTTCAACACGCCTCCTGTCTTTCCGGTTTATGTATCAATGTTGACCTTGCAGTGGTTAAAGGACCTTGGTGGAATCCCCGCCATCGAAGAAATCAATGAGAAAAAAGCTAATCTGATTTATTCAGAAATTGATTTGAACCCCGTCTTCTCTGGTTATGCGGCCAAAGAAGATCGTTCCACAATGAACGCTACATTTAATATCACCGATGACACCTTGAAAGAGACCTTTGACAAGCTTTGCAAAGAGGCGGGCATCAATGGCCTTAACGGGCACCGCTCCGTTGGTGGCTATAGGGCCTCAATGTACAATGCGCTTTCATTGGAAAGCGTAGGGGTCTTGGTTGACATAATGAGCGAATTGGAACGAAAAGGATAATTTGAATGATTAAAGTTTTAGCCAACGATGGCATTTCTGAAGCGGGAAAAAAAGTTTTACAAAGAGCTGGTTTTGAGGTAATCACGACAAAAGTAGCCCAAGAACAGCTCGCTAAATTCATCAATACCAACCATATCGAAGTCTTATTGGTTCGCAGCGCTACAGAAGTGCCTAAAAAAACCATTGATGCATGTCCTGGTTTGAAATTGATTGGACGTGGTGGAGTTGGTATGGACAATATTGATGTGGCCCATGCCAAATCAAAAAAAATACATGTAATCAATACCAAAGAAGCATCGTCTAATTCCGTGGCCGAATTGGTCTTTGCACATTTATATGGCGGGGTACGCTTTCTGTATGATGCCAATAGATTAATGCCCTTGGAGGGTGATAGCAACTTCAAAAAACTTAAGAAATCGTACGCTGGCGGCAGTGAACTACGCGGTAAAACTTTGGGTATTATAGGGTTTGGCAGAATAGGAGTGGCCACGGCCAAAATTGCCTTGGGCATTGGAATGAAAGTCTTGTTCACAGATCACCATGAAGAAAAAAGGACCCTTGAGCTCAGTTTTTACAATGATCAAAAAATGATATTTGAATTACACCATTCATCATTTGAAGTGGTGTTGCAGCAATCTGATTATATTACCATACACGTGCCTTCACAAAAAGAATACATTATTGGGAAAAAAGAATTTGAATTAATGAAAGACGGGGTCGGCATCATAAATGCGTCAAGAGGCGGAACGGTTGATGAGGTAGCCCTAATTGATGCGCTTGAGAGCGGAAAGGTTGCCTTTGCCGGCCTTGATGTTTTTGAATCAGAACCAAATCCTGAAATACGTATTTTAATGCATCCTAACATATCCCTTTCACCTCATATTGGCGCGGCTACGATTGAAGCTCAAGATCGTATTGGCATAGAGCTGGCAGAACAGGTGATAACTCTTTTAAAATAAGTTGGGTAAAAACCACTGTCAAAAAACTACTTTTTTGTACATTGTGAATCCATTAAAAAACACTAACATAATGTCAGGATTATTAGATTTATTGAACAGCCCAATGGGCAAACAACTTATTAGCGGCGTTGCCGGACAAACCAAGCAACCCGAAAACAAAACAGCTGAAGTTTTAAGTATGGCCATGCCCCTATTAATGGGCGCCATGAAACGCAATACGGCTACACCAGGTGGAGCCCAAGGATTAATGAATGCCTTATCCTCAAAACATGATGGAAGCATTTTGGGCAATTTAAGTGGCCTCCTCGGTGGCGGTGTAAATCAATCTGTAATGGATGATGGAGCTGGTATTTTGGGTCATGTATTGGGCTCTAAACAACCTCAAGTAGAGAATGCCCTTAGTGCAAAGGCAGGAATGGACGCGGGGTCTGTGTCACAAATCATGAAAATAGCCGCACCCATACTTTTGGGTTATTTAGGCCAACAAACAAGACAACAGAACATTAGTAGCCCAGATGCTTTAAGCGGCCTTTTGGGTGGCCTAATGGGAGGTACAAAAACAGCCAACAAACAACAATCACTTATTGAATCTTTTCTTGATTCTGATGGTGACGGCAGTGTCATAGATGATTTGGCGGGTATGGTACTTTCGGGCAACGGAAAGAAAAAAGGTGGAATTGGAAGTCTTTTAGGAGGGCTGTTCGGAAAATAGAACAACTCTTAACTTTATTTAACAGAGCCATTTGCGAACGTAAATGGCTTTTTTGTATTTTAAAGTTATGGCGAAATCGATATTCATACGAGGTATTTTAACCCTAGGCCTGATTTTGAACTTGAGCATTTTACTTGGTCAAGACAGTGAAGTTAAGCTTACACCGAAAGAGATGGAAATCTTTGAATCAAAAGAAGAGTCCTTGGAACAAGAATCCAACAATGAATCTGAATATGATATTATTATAATTGATATTGGTTTTAATCGATGGCTTAACCAGATTGCACAACCCAAAGGGTATTATACCCAATCCTATATGGAAAATCGTAATTATTTATATGTCTTGGAGTGGAACAGAAGGGTTTTAGACCCTGCCGTATTTGACCCCCAGCTCTATGAATTACAAATTGACTATGACCCCAATATTGATTATGGTTACGATGTGAACTATCAGTTGTACAATTACTTCATCTATTTTCAAAGGCGTTACAAACAGCGCCTAGGACCTTTCTTACCGCGTATTTAATACCTATTTTTGCACTGGAATAAAGTGTTATGGAAAAATTGAAAGAGCGCTGGGGCATTGAATCCAATTTTCAAATAGTTGTCATATTTATCGTTTTTGGATTAACAGGAAGCGCTGCTGCCAAGTTAGCGGGTCCACTTACAGATATTATAGGGCTTACAAAGAATAGTGTGAGTGGATGGGTTTATTGGCCCATTAGAATATTGCTTATTTTTCCTATTTACCAAGTATTATTGGTAGTTTTTGGGTGGCTTTTTGGCCAATATAAATTCTTCTGGAATTTTGAAAAGAAAATGCTAAAACGTCTGGGTTTGGGCTTTTTATTTAAGTAAGATTATGATTTTGTTAACATTACAGGTGTGGTTAAATATCCTAAATTCGCATTAGGATGAAAGATATTTTCAAAATAGTTTCCTTACTTTCTTTCGTTGCCTTGATGTTTATTAAGGTTTCAGGCTTTCATGTATATACACACGCAGACAACGACACTGATTCTGCCATTGAAAATTGCGTGTCTTGTGAACTGGCCATTGAACAGCAACAGCAAGGTTTCACTACTCCAGTGCTGATTGGTTTCCAGAAAGCAATGGTTACAGAAGAAATTACCCCAATTGTATCTACAGACCAGGCTTTTATTTTACAGGCCAATCCATCAGACTTTTTCTCAAGACCCCCTCCTACTGCTGTCTAATTCCATTTTAGATAGAACATTGCTCCAATTTTGGGGATTGCAAAAATAATTTATGAAGAATTTACTGATAATTATGCTGTTGTTCAGCACCCATGTTTATGTGGTTGCACAAGATTGCAACTCTAGTTTAAGAGGAAAGGTCATGGATTACCATGATAAGACCGTATTGTCGAACGCTTCCATTCTACTCTTAGAGGAAAATATTCAAGTGTACAGCGATAATAATGGAAATTATACCATAACAAATCTTTGCGACGGAGATTATGAAATAGAGGTGGCACACCCTTACTGTAACACCTTATTCATTCCGGTCACCGTCAATGGAGAGACAACCCTTGATATAAAGCTGGAACATCATTTAGAAGAGTTAAAAGAGGTAAAAGTCATAGGAAGCACTGTTTTTGATAAAACTAATTCAGCCCAGGAAGTAGTTTTAAGAACGGAAGTGCTTGAAAAATTCAGTACGGCCAGTTTGGGGGATGCTCTTAAAGAATTAGGCGGCGTTTCAACTTTAAGTACCGGTGCCAATATTGTAAAACCTGCTATTCACGGGCTGAATGGTAGTCGCGTGCTAATTTTAAATGACGGGGTCCGTATGCAAGATATGGAATGGGGTGATGAACATGCGCCCAATATAGATATTAATTCTGCCGGAACAATTTCGGTGGTAAAAGGCGCTTCAGCATTGCAGTATGGAGGTGATGCGATTGGTGGCACCATAATTTTGGAACAATCAAAGTTTCTGGCAAAAGATACCCTATTTGGAAATACGTCCATAAACGGAGTAAGCAATGGAAGTGGCGGAAACGTTTCGTCTGAAATCACAAAGGGGTACAACAATGGTTTTTTCATTAAAGGTCAAGCCTCATACAAAAGGCTGGGTGACCAAGAAGCTCCGGACTATATCTTATCAAATACGGGAATACAAGAAATTGGCACTTCTTTGCAATTCGGAAAACGTTTGTTTGAGTGGGGGTTCACCGGTCGATATTCGTATTACGATGCCGAAATAGCCATTTTGCGTGCTTCTCATATTGGCAATATTGATGATTTAATCCGAAGTATAAACAGTGGGCAACCAGAAACTATTTTGCCGTTTACCTACGATTTAGGAAACCCAAGACAAAAAGTAAGACATCATTTAGGAAAATTAAACCTTTATAAACGCTTTGAAGGTTTGGGCAAATTCAATATTCAATATGACATTCAGAATAATAGAAGGTTTGAATTTGATGTGCGCAGAGGAGAACGAAGCGATCAAGCTTCCATCGATTTAGAATTAATGACCCATACCCTATCTACCGATTTTAAGTGGGACAGCAATGAATCTTTACAACTTCATTTTGGTTTAATGGGCAGGTATCAAAATAATTTTGCCAACCCCGCTACGGGAGTCAGAAGGCTAATACCTGATTATGATAAATATGATTTTGGCACTTTTCTAATTGGAGAATATCGTTTGAACAATGCGTTTACGCTTGATGCAGGTATTCGGTATGACTACACAAAAGTCGATGCCCTAAAATTCTACCAAACATCCCGTTGGGAAGAACGTGGCTATGATGTGGATTTCCCAGAATTGGTTATTGAAGACAGGGGCACACAATTACTTACGAACCCGGTATTCGATTACAATAATATTTCGGCAACGGTCGGGTTTAATTATAGCTCAGGGAATGACAACAATCTGAAATTTAATTATGCGTTGGCACAACGAGCACCGAATCCAGCGGAATTGTTCAGTGATGGTTTGCACCATTCTGCTGCACGCATCGAATTAGGAGATATTAGAATTACCAGTGAGACCTCAAATAAATTGATGTTATCTTATAATCACGATTTCAAAAACTTTGGATTTACTGTAGAGCCCTATGCAAATTTTATCAATGATTTTATAGTGTTGGAACCTACTGGTGTAGAATTTACCCTTAGAGGTGCCTTTCCAGTTTGGGGTTATCGACAAACCCATGTCAACCTAATTGGACTTGATGTTTCAGCCTATTCAGAATGGACAAAAGAGTGGAGAACCGAACACCTTTTTTCGATAGTCAAGGGAAAAGATACAGAAAACAACATAGCACTTATCAATATCCCTGCGGCTAATTTTACAAATTCTTTACGCTTTTCGAGACAAGAGTGGAAAAAATTGGAGCTGGGCTTGCAGAGCCAGTATGTTTTTAGGCAGAATGAAGTGCCACCCAATATTTCTGTTTTTTCACCTGAGCAACAGCAGGATATAGTATTGGATATCAATTCATCACCAGAAGCCTATCATATTCTAAATTTTAATTCAAAAATGGAGTTTGAAATAGGAAAACAGACATTGACTACTTCGGTTTTGGTCAATAACCTATTAAATACGAATTACAGAGAATACTTGAATCGACAGCGCTTTTTTGCCGATGATTTAGGTAGGAATATCATTTTACAATTAAAACTCAATTATTAATCTTAATCCATTATTTGTTATGAAGACAATCAAATTTTTATCAATGTTAGCCTTAAGCGCAGTACTGTTTACCTCATGTTCCGATGATGATGAAACGCCAGAAGAAGTAAATGAAGAGGAAGTAATCACAACCATGACGGTTACCTTGGTGCCTCAAGGGGGTGGTGATACCATTACACTACAATCAAGAGATATCGATGGTGATGGCCCTGGAGCTCCAGAAGTTACCGTTTCAGGCTCATTGGACGGAAATACAACTTATACCGGAGGTATAGTTCTTTTGAACGAGACGGTAACTCCGGCTGAAGATATCACTGAAGAAGTTGCTGAAGAAGATGATGAACACCAGTTTTTCTTTCAAACTACAGGTTCTATTGCTAGTATAGTTTATGGTGACACCGATGGAAATGGTAATCCAGTAGGTATATTATTTACTTTAAATACAGATACCGCAGGTGCTGCATCAATTACAATTACTTTGCGTCATGAGCCTAAAAAGCCAAATGATGGTACTTTGGCAGATGCAGGTGGAGAAACGGATATAACTCAAACTTTTGATTTAATCATCAACTAAAAAAAAGCCGCTTAAAGCGGCTTTTTTATACTTCTATAGTTTGATTCTTTTTTTTACTGATCAGATACGTGTACACCCACATAATGGTAAAAGTGGGTATGATATCCATACCGGGCAATAATTCTTCTATGAAAGTCACAATACCGGCCGCCTGCCCAATTTTCCCTTTGTACATTCGGGTCATCATCCAACCAGCTATTGGCGCCCAGATGACATCAAGAAAATCGCCAAATCCGGGAATGAGCAATGAAAGCATTCCGATTCCATCGAAAATCAGCCCCAAAATGAGGTTTCTTATTTTATTATCGTTCATTTTTGACATTGATGAAAAATAATCAAAACAACGGTAATATTATAGCGCCGCTTAAAAAACCTTTAAGATAATTGCGCACTTATAAGTTTAAGAAATTCATTTCGCGTTTCAATCTTTTCAAATTGACCTCTAAAACCAGATGTAGTGGTCACAGAGTTCTGCTTTTGTACACCGCGCATCATCATACACATGTGCGAGGCCTCAATTACAACAGCTACACCTTTAGGTTTCAATGTACTGTTCAAGCATTCTAAAATGTCATGGGTGAGCCGTTCTTGAACTTGAAGGCGTCTAGCAAAAATATCTACCACTCTTGGTATTTTGCTTAATCCAACTATATGACCATCAGGTATATAAGCTATATGTGCTTTACCGAAAAAAGGGAGCATATGATGCTCACATAGCGAATATAGCTCTATGTCTTTGATGATGACCATGTCATGATAATCTTCATCAAACATGGCACTCTCGAGTACTTTCGCTGGATCTTGTTTATATCCTTGAGTCAAAAAAAGCATTGCCTTTGCAGCACGCTCTGGTGTTTTCAAAAGACCATCACGATCTACATCTTCACCTATTTCACTAATTATTTTTGCAAACCGTTCTTTGACTTCGTTGGTTATGCTAATATTATATTCTTCTAAACTTTGATATGGAGCCATGTTATGAGTTAACGGTGTTTAACTTATCTGCAAAGTACTTTTTAATTTTATCAATTTTAGGATTGATGACAAATTGGCAATACGGTTGCATTTTGTGGTCATTGTAGTAATTATGGTGGTCTTCCTCAGCATTATAAAAAACCTGTTCCGCAGTAATCGCGGTGACTATTGGCGATCTATAAACTTTCTCTTTCTCTAAAAGAGCAATAAATTCTTCCGCTGCTTTTCGTTGCTCTTCTGAAGTATAGAAGATTTCACTGCGATATTGCGTGCCCACATCATTGCCTTGACGGTTTAAAGTGGTAGGATCATGTGTCGCGAAAAAAACTTCCAAAAGCTCATTAAATGAAATAATCTGTGGGTCAAATGTAATTTTCAAAGCTTCGGCATGCCCGGTTGTACCTGCACATACTTCGCGATAAGCAGGGTTTTTAATTAAACCTCCCGTGTATCCCGACATTACATTTTGAACGCCCTTGAGTCTTTGAAAAACCGCCTCGGTGCACCAAAAACAGCCGTTTGCTAGTATGGCCACCTCTAAATTCTTTGTATTCTGTTTATTCATTTAATATAAATGTTAAACAATTAAATTGATTTACAAAACTAACTCAAGTTTTTAACTTTTGATTAATAGTCGTATTTCAATTGGATTCCATTATCTTTTTCATCTTTGTCGCCTTAAAGACTATTGCTTACTTTCACTATCAATTTAGATGCCATGATCAAAGCGAAAAACGTAGAAAAGCACTATGGTAACCTACAAGTACTTAAAAACGTTGACTTAGAAATTGCCAAGGGCGAAATTGTATCCATTGTTGGGGCGTCTGGAGCGGGCAAGACCACCTTGCTGCAAATATTGGGAACTTTGGACGAACCCAGTAATAAAGCAGAAAGTCTAGTTATGATCAATGAAGTGGTCACCAATAGCCTCGATGACCGTAAATTGGCCAAATTTAGAAATGAGCAAATTGGGTTTATTTTTCAGTTTCACCAATTGTTACCTGAATTCAGTGCACTTGAGAATGTTTGTATACCTGCCTTTATAAAAAAGACACCCAAGCACGAAGCCGAAAAAAAGGGAAAAGAACTACTTGATTTTTTAGGTCTTAGCGACCGTTATCACCATCGCCCAAAAGAACTATCCGGTGGTGAACAACAGCGTGTGGCGGTGGCTAGGGCATTGATAAATAATCCATCAGTCATTTTGGCCGATGAGCCCAGTGGTAATTTAGACTCTGAAAGTGCTGAGAATCTACACCAGCTATTTTTTAGATTAAGGGAAGAGTTTGGGCAAACCTTCGTAATTGTAACCCACAATCAAGAGCTGGCCAATATGGCCGACCGCAAATTGACCATGGTCGATGGTCAAATAGTCAATTGACCTTATTCTATGACGAAAAGTGAATTAAAGGCATTTTTAGATACCAAGGCCGAACAGTATGAGCATCCTTCATTTCTAGAGCAAGATCCAATTCAAATACCCCATCGTTTTACAAAAAAAGAGGACATTGAAATAAGCGGGTTTTTAACCGCCACCATAGCTTGGGGCAACCGTAAAAGCATAATAAACAATGCCCTTATCATGATGGAATTACTGGATTCAGCACCGCATGATTTTATCATGAACCACCAAGAAGACGATTTAAAAAGATTTAAAGCATTTGTGCACCGTACCTTTAATGGTTCCGATCTTACATACTTTATCAAGGCCTTACAACATTGTTACCGCAATTATGATGGTCTTGAGGGCGTTTTTTTCAAATATCAAGATTCAAAAAATTTACAGCTTGCAATTAGTAAATTCAAGACTCACTTTTTTGAACTGCCCCACGAGAAACGAACCGAAAAGCATGTGGCAGACCCATTGAGGGGCTCTGCAGGAAAACGCATCAATATGTTTTTACGTTGGATGGTTAGACCTGGGCAAAAAGGTGTCGATTTTGGCCTTTGGAAAAATATTGACAGCGCTAAATTATCTTGCCCTTTAGATGTACATTCGGGTAATGTTGCCCGCAAATTAAAACTTCTCAAAAGAAAGCAAAATGATGCCAAGGCC
>JABDND010000200.1 GCA_013001145.1 Croceitalea sp.
AGGGTTTCGTGCGCCCCATTGCTCAAATAGGTATTGCCCAAAAGTTCCAACTGATGCCAGATAAAGGGGCCTCTTTGGTTCAACCAAGTATTGGATAGGGTAGCGGTCCCCAATTTAAAATCCCCACGGTCAACAAAGCCAACACCCGGATTATAATTGGGCCCCGATAAAATGGTGCCCAGGGTAAACCCAAAGCCCTGTCGCCTGCGACGGTTCAGTTCCAATGCCAGCCGCCCGCTATTAAATTCGGAAAATTGATCATTGGCAATGCGATTATCAAAAGTCTGTGCCCATTGCAATGTCAAATAATCATCTGGAGAAATACGGATGAGTCCATCAATGCCATAGGCCATGTTTTTTCCACCATCAGCATTCATTCTACTGGTGACCATCGCCCCTAAATAGCTATTCTGGTTAAAGAGGCGTTTACGTACCCGTAAAACTCCAAAATTTTCAGAAGGTAGAGCATTCAAGCTTTTGGTCTGCATATCCAAAAAGGCCAAGTCCCAAGTCTTCATGCGACCAATCATGCGAACCCCACCGTAAATGGGCACTTGCTGGCCATCATTGGTCAATCCAATCCTTCGACTAAAAAACAATCGGCTTAATCCACCCGTCCGAAAATCAAAGATCGAAGCACGCTCTTGAAAGAACTGCCGCTTTTCAGGGAAGAATAGCGAAAAACGGGTAAGGTTCACCAATTGATCATCGGCTTCAGCTTGGGCAAAATCGGTATTCAAGGTAAAATCTGCAGTAAGGTTGTTGGTGATTGAAAATTTGACATCGGCACCAATGGCCTTGTCAAATTCATTGCGTTCTTCATAGGCATTGCCAGGGGTGTTCAGTATATTGCTCCGCGTATCGCCAACTAAGCCATAAGGAGTTACATACAAAGTTTTACTAGGCGTAATGTTCTTAAAGAGTACTTTCTGGGCCAACGAAGGTCTTAAAAAGGCAAAATTGGTCTTTGGGGGTATGGGAGGAAATACCAATCGTTCCAATTTTCTGACCACCTTACGCTGTACCGTGAGCCCCATGATGACCTGTCCATTGTTTTCTTGAAAACGTAAGCTGCTAAAAGGGATGCGTATTTCGGCGAACCACCCCTGATCAGTAACCGTTGTCTCCACATCCCAGAACGTATTGAAATCCTTATTGATCCAGTTACCGGACAGAATGGTTCCGCCGGTGGCATCATTGGATATTTCAGAATCGTTGCGAATGCCCGAAGGGGTGGTGGTAAATATATAGGCGGTTTCATTATCGTTATAGGTATCCAAAAGAATTTCAAAATGGTCGGAACCAGAAATTTTATCGCGATAAAGTGAAGGCGCCCTTATTCCATCCGGATTTTCATCGAAGGCCCTGATCGCACCATAAATGTATGTGTCATCGTAGGCAATGCGTATCTCGGTCTTCTCGGTAGGGGGTGCTCCGGCATTGGGTTCGTATTGTACCAACGGAAAAGGTTCAATGGCATCCCACGCGGCTTCATTCACAATCCCATCAAACACCACACCTTCAATGCGAGCTAGTGAAATAGGCTCATTGGATTGTCCGTACACAAATGATATATAAGTAAATAGAGGTAATATTATGAACTTGTACTTCAAATTCATTTGGATTGGGTTGTTCCCATGAAGGTACTCATTTTAGAAATGGAAAATTTGGTTTTTCAATTTTTTGCAGCACCAGTTTTATGCCCATTTAATAGCCAAATTGTTAAGTTTTCTTTCATAGCCATGGTTCAAGAACTTGAGTGTTGTAAATTAGAACTTAAATCCAACAAAGATGAAACGTTCACATTCTCCCATCTATTTAATTGCCTTAATAACCATAATCAGCATTGTTTCTTGTAAACAGAAGAAAGAAAAGGATAAGGACCCAAGTTCAATTACCATTGAAATGGCCTACGACACCAATTTACCCATACAGCGTTTGCAATTGCCGGACGGATTCAAAATTGATGTTTATGCGGAAGGTGTGGACGGTGCCCGCTCCATGGCCATGGGCGATAATGGAACCTTGTTCGTAGGTACTCGAAATGACAAAACGGTTTATGCCATTCAAGACACGAATAGGGATTATAGGGCCGATAATATTATGATTTTGGATTCAACCATGGAGGTGCCCAACGGAATTGCATTTAGGGAGGGTGCATTGTACGTGGCCGAAGTGGGTCGCCTGTTACGCTATGACAATATTGAAGCACAATTGGACAATCTACCAACCCCTGAAATCGTATACGATGATTATCCAACGGAATTTCACCATGGATGGAAGTATATTGCTTTTGGCCCTGACGGCAAGCTGTACGTGCCCGTAGGGGCGCCATGCAATATTTGTGATGCCTCCGACCAAGATGAGCGATTTGCGACCATCACACGCATGGACCCCGATGGTAGCAACCGAGAAATTTATGCCAAAGGCGTGCGCAATTCGGTGGGTTTTACCTGGCATCCTGATACCAAAGAGCTTTGGTTTACCGACAATGGCCGCGATATGATGGGGGATGATGTCCCTCCTTGCGAGTTGAACAGGGTGACCGAAGCCGGACAGCATTTTGGCTATCCCTTTTGCCACGGCGGCACGGTCAAAGACCCGGAATTCGGAGATCAACGACCCTGTTCTGATTTTGTGCCACCCGTACAATCTTTAGGGGCCCATGTGGCGCCCTTAGCCATAAAATTCAATACAGGAAATATGTTTCCAGCGAGCTATAACGGTCATGCCTTTATAGCCGAACACGGGTCTTGGAACCGTTCTTCAAAAGTAGGCTACCGTATAACTTTAGTGAAATTGGAAGACGGCAAGGCGGTGAGCTATGAGCCTTTTATTGATGGTTGGTTGGATGAAGAAAACCAAGAAGCATTTGGCAGACCCGTGGATATGCTATTTCTAAACGATGGCTCCATGCTCATTTCTGATGATTATGGCGATGCCATTTACCGGGTCACCTATGATGATAGTCGTTTGGCCAGTAATTGAAATTTGGGAGGGTGGTCACAAAAAATTTCGGTTTGTGTAACAAATGCTTCGGAATATTGACCAATAAGCCATCAATCAAATCCATAAAACCATGAAAACATTTTTATTCTTTCTCATGGGTTGCTTGCTGTTTCAGGCGAACGCCCAAGAACAAATGACTTCAGAGGACTGGCGTGAAGACCTTAAATTTCTGCAAAAGACCGTTCACAACGACTATGATTTCCTGTTTAAAAAGACCACTGCCACCGCGTTTGATGCCGCTGTCGATGAATTGTTTGAGGCCATCCCCAATCTTGAAGAACACGAGATCGTAATCGGATTGGCACGTATCGTTTCCTCCTTTGAATATGGCCATACCGTATTAGGCTTTCGATATCAACCCCACAGCTTTCATCAATTGCCCCTTCATCTATACGAATTTAAGGACGGGATTTATGTTCAAGGGACCAACACAGCCAACAAAAATGTTTTGGGCGCCAAAGTGCTCGAAGTAGCCGGCATGCCCATAAAAGAGGCTATCAAGGCCATATATCCCGTAGTACCGGCTGAAAATGAGCAATTTTTTAAGGCTTACGGACTTCATTATTTGACCATCCCCGAAGTATTGCATGCGCAAGGCATTACCAGCGAATTATCAAACACCATAGCATTCACACTTGAGAAGAACGGGAAATCTTTTAAACAACAGTTAGCCTCATTGCCCTTAGGCGAAAAAGTGCCTACCAATTACGGTTTTGTAGAAACCGATGGAGATTGGCTGGATGCCCGTAATCAAGACAGCACACCCAATTATTTAAAACATTTGGATAAGATCTACTATTATGAATATCTCCCCGAACATAAGACCCTCTATGTACGCCAAAGCCAAATTCAAGACGATGCGTCGATAAGCATACCCGCATTTTACAAAGAGGTATTTGATTTCGTTGAAAACAATGAAGTGGACCGCTTGGTATTGGATGTGCGATTGAACGGTGGAGGCAACAATTACAAAAACAAACCAATCGTTACTGGCATCATTGAGACCGAAAAAATAAATAAGGTGGGAAAGCTGTTCGTGATCACAGGACGACGTACTTTTTCGGCCTGTCAAAATCTGGTGAACGAACTCGACAATTATACCAATGCCATTTTCGTGGGTGAGCCCACCGCTGAGAATATCAACTTTTATGGGGACAATCGACGGGTGGAGTTACCCAATAGTAAAATTCCCGCCTATCTATCCTTTGCCTGGTGGCAAGACAAACCGCAGTGGGAGGGAGGCAAGTGGTTGGCACCCCATCTTGATGTGAGCATGACCTTTGAAGAGTACAAAAACAATGAAGATCCCGTTTTGCAAACCGCTTTGACCTTTAACGATTCCACATTTGTTCTGGACCCCATGGAGCATTTGACAAATTTGTTTATGGCCGGGGATATAGAAAGGCTTCAATCGGAGGTGGACCGAATGTACAAAGACCCCAAATACCAGTTTTTTAATTTTGAAGGAGCGCTAAGCACGGCCGGATATCAACTGTTGAACAATGGTCAATATGAAAGTGCCATTTTCGTTTTTCAGATGGTCGTACAGTACTTTCCTGATTCTGCAAATGCTTGGAATGGCCAAGCAGAAGCCCATTTAAAGGTCGGAAACAAAGAAAAAGCCATTGAATTTTATAAAAAAGTGATTGTTTTGGATGCGGATGGTGAGTTGGGTCAAAATGCGAAAACCGCCTTGAATACCTTAAATTAAGGCTTAATCAGCAAGAGCTCACTTCAGGATATTTAGGTCGATTTGCCCTATTTTATAAAGATTGTACATTAATTAACTATAAATCAAATAAATGGCACCATCTTTGCCATATATAAAATAATTATAATTTAATTACATTACAATGAGTAAAGGAACAGTAAAGTTCTTCAATGATGCCAAAGGATTTGGTTTTATCACGGAAGAAGGAGTAGACAAAGATCATTTTGTACATTTTTCAGGTTTGATCGATGAAATTCGCGAAGGCGACGAGGTTGAATTTGAATTGACAGAAGGCAAAAAAGGTCTTAATGCCGTAAATGTTAAAGTAGTCTAATTCGATATACTTACAAATTTCATGAAAGCCCTTCCCTAGAGGTGGGGCTTTTTATTTGGGCAAACATTCCATTGGATCAAAATATATCTGTAGCTTTGTAGCAGGTATCAACTTGATTTTGAATTCCTTCATCCATCCGGACCATACCTACCCATTTTTTCAAAGCATTATTATTAAGTAGCCTTATCATAGTGCGCTAAAGCAACAGCTTTAGAAGGTAAATCATAGGCTACAAATTAATTAACAGTAAAAGTATATATGGCTAAATCGCAGCAAACATACAGTAAAAGCGAAAAAGAAAAGAAGCGTTTAAAAAAGCGCGAAGAAAAACAAAAGAAAAGAGAGCAACGCAAGGCGGAATCCAAAGAACGAGGAGGGGGCATTGCCTTTGCTTACGTTGATCATAATGGTCATTTGACCGACACCCCGCCAGATCCTACAAAAAAGGTGAAGGTTGAGGCAGAATCCATTGAGATCAGCATTCCCAAAACCTTGCCGGGCGAGAAAGAAGAATTTGATCCCGTTCGTATAGGCACCGTTTCCTTCTTTGATACTTCCAAAGGATTTGGATTCATCATCGATTCAGAAAATTCAGAAAAGTACTTTTGTCACGTAAGTGGACTCATAGATGAGATCACTGAGGGCAATCGCGTTTCCTTCGAATTGGAACGCGGAATGAAAGGCATGAATGCCGTTAAGGTTAAGCAAGTTAAGTAATCTTGATTTAACTTTTACTTTAAGTATCTTTAGCTAGGAAAGTTTATTGATTTAAGCCTATCCGTTAGGCCAAAATACTTTCATGACCAGAATCTTTCACAAACAAACAGGAGCTATTGGTTTTCTTGGTCATATCCTTGACAAAATCAAACCGAAGGTTTTCATCCATTCCGAAAATATTGATATCGGCCGGGGGCGCTTTTTCAACCACCTCCAAAAATTTACCGATATAAAGCTCCGTTAAGGTTTCAGGCAAACGTGCGAGGGCAATCAAAGATGCCAAGAATTCTCGTGCATTGGCCTCTTCTTTGGGGTCGCTGATGACCGTAATCAACCGAATACGCGCATTCCAATTGCTTTTAAGCTTGTATGCAATCAAGATGGAAAGGTCTAAATTGCCAATATCCCAACCCAGACTCCAATTGCTCTGTCGGTCGCTAACCCATACGTTTATCGTATTGCGTTGACCCAATAGTGCCGTAGCGTGTGCCACGTAGAGCAGTATACCTATTTCCAAGCGTATGGACTCTTTCATAATGGGGCGCAGCTCGGCTTCATAGTCATCGTGGTCCTGTAAGTTCAAAAATATAATGTTCGGTTTAAAAAAGGCGCCTTGCAACGCTTGGCTGCCATAGTTCACACCTTTGGCGAGTTCATCGGTATGAATGACCGCCCATGAAGAGAACACTCCCTTGATTCGGAACGAACCTGCCAATTTTTCAAGTTCTTCGGCAAGCTTACTTTTCTTTGAAAACGGCTCAATACCCAATAATTTGATGGAACCGGTGGGCTTCGCAATATTGATCAAAAACTGAAAGATACCTTTGATACCATTGGCATCGCGTACTGGAATCATTAAATTGGGTTTCCAGGCGCGCTGCTGCATTTTCTTCATCCCCCAGGTACGTTTGGCCGCCCATTCGGCAAAAGAAACAAACAAGCCGGAACGCACATCTTCAAAAGGGGTTTCCAAATGCTGCCGTGACAAGTACCAATACACCACAAAAACGATCATGATGGAAAACAGACTCACGGTGGGATTGATGATGAACATGGCAAAGACCGATGATACCAAGCCAATCCACGGTACCCATCTTGGCACTTTAAAAACGGGACGGTAACTGATCAGTCCTAAATTCTGTTCGATGATGACCACTATATTGATCATAGCATAGGTGATCAAGAAAAACAAGGTCACCAAAGGTGCTATGGCGTTGATATTGCGCAATAGCATGGTCGCAAAAATTAAGATGCCAGTAATGACCATGGCATTTCTAGGTTGCCCATTGGCGCTCTGTCCGGCTATAAAGTTGGAGTAGGGCAGTACCTTATGTTCGCCCATGGCAAAGAGGATTCGAGACGACCCCACTATGGATGCTAAAGCCGACGAAAAGGTGGCCCCCAAAATTCCCGCAAGAATGAGTGGCCCCACATAAGCTTTCTCAACAATGACGTAGTAGTTGGTGATCAATTCTTCTTCGGTGGCGCTCCTGGCAATCCAAAAAGCAAGAATCATATAAATAGCAAAACTTACCCCAATGGCCCACAAGGTACCTAAGGGAATGCTCTTTTTGGGGTCTTTTAATTCTCCCGACATATTGGCCCCTGCCATGATACCCGTAGCTGCCGGAAAAAAGACCGCAAAAACAATCCAGAAGGAACTACCGCTAAAGGCGTTTTCTATAGATCCCTTGTAGGTGCCAAATTTTATGGCCTCTTCGGTGGGCACGAACATAGACCCTTCATAGGCCGCCATGATGATCGATACAAAAGATAAGATGATGATCACCATGATGATGTACTGCGTTTTGATGGCCAAGTTGGCACTTATGTAGGCAATGGAGAACAAAGCCAAAAACACGATAATATCAACCA
>JABDND010000022.1 GCA_013001145.1 Croceitalea sp.
ATGGTATGAAGCCCACGTGAGTACACCCAATTATGAAAAATACGGCTATCATATAGCCGGAGTGCCCTTTCCACTTTTGGCCCACGATCGAAATTTAGCCTACGGTTTAACCATGTTTGAGAATGACGATATCGATTTTTATTTGGAAGAAAACAATCCGGCCGATAGCACACAATATAAAACAGAGAATGGCTGGGCAGATTACGATGTGGTCAACAAAACAATAAAGGTAAAAGATGGTGGCGATATTGAGTTTGCCTATAAGAGAAGCCGACATGGCCCCATACTCAATGGCATTGCAGACCAAATTACGCAAGACGACCCCATTGCCATGTCATGGATTTATACCCAAGTAGATAATCAAGTAATGCAGGCTCTTTATGGTATTGGGCACGCGACCAATATGGATGAATTTCAAGATGCCTTGCCGAAAATTCATGCTCCAGGACTTAATATCATGTATGGAGATGCCAAGGGCAATGTGGCATGGTGGGCCACAGCCAAACTGTATAAAATGCCCGATGGTGTCTCAACCAAATTGATTTTGGACGGCGCCAGTGGAAATGAAGAAAGACAGGGTTTTCTTGACTTTTCAGAAAACCCACAAGCTATCAACCCGCCATGGCATTATGTGTATTCGGCCAATAATCAACCAGATTCCATTGCCGGCGACTTATACCCCGGTTATTATTTACCCGAGAATCGTGCCAAGCGTATCGTGCAACTGTTGGACGAACGAAACGATTGGGACAAGGAAGGTGCGCAAAACATGATACTCGATGTAACCTCCTCGGTCAATACGGCGCTAATAGGGGAATTGATCAATTTATTGGATGTCAGCAAACTGTCCGAACTGCAAATTAAAGCATTGGACGCCTTGCAAAAATGGACGGGCGACTACCCGTTGGAATCTACCAATGCCACCTTGTATCATCGAATCATTTATTATCTTTTAAAGAATATTTATGAAGATGAATTGGGTGAATCCCAATTCACTCAATTTTTGGCTACGCATTTAGTCAAACGTCAAATAGCATTCGGTATTCAAAAAGAAAACCTGAAATGGTGGGATGATATCAATACCAAAAATGAAATTGAAACCCGAGAAACGGTCGTGATGAAAGCCTTTGAGCAAGCTTGGGCCTCTTTGGAAAAAGACTTTGGTGCAGACAGTGCGGCATGGCAATGGCAAAAGGTGCATACGCTCGAGCATGAGCACCCTATAGGTCAAGTGCCTTCATTACGCAGTTTCTTCAATGTTGGACCTTTTCCAATTCATGGTACTCGCGAGGTAATCAATAATTTGGCTTTTCCTTATGACGCTTCAGGTTTTTACAAAGTGACCTCAGGACCTTCCACTAGGCGTATCATTGATTTTTCAGATGTAGAGAACAGTGTCAGCATTCTACCAACTGGCCAGTCGGGCAATCCATTGAGCAAACATTATCAAGATCAAGCCGAAATGTATGTAAAAGGCGAATTCCGGAAAATGATGATGAACAAGGAAGAAATTGAAGAAAAGGCCGCATCGGTATTGCGTTTTATTCCGTCTTCAAATTAGATGGCCTCTTTTTAGTTTGTTCGTGCTTTGTTTTGTATTTTTCTTTGAATTATCAGTATAATATTTTCCTTAATCATTTATTCTTTGCCAAGAAATATTAATCGAATCTTTTTACCTGCAGCTATTGGGCAATTTAAGTTTATTGCTTTTTTGATGTTGCTATTTTTTATTGTTCCATTTATATCGCAGGCACAAGAAAACCAGAATATTACCGCAAATTATGATGACCAGCCACTGCTTGAAGTCATTTCCGATTTGGAACAGAAAACGGGCTACAATTTTTTCTATGTAAATGAATGGGTGAACACCATTAAAAGCTCAGCCAATTTTGAAAATCAAACTCTAGCATCTGTTTTAGATATGATTTTAAAGGAGACCAGCATCAACTATTATTTACTGCCCAAAGAGAAGCGTGTCATATTGCTCCAAAACACGCTTATTTATGATGAATTGCCACTTAATTTTTTTGGTAAGCCCAAAGATGACGAGGCTGTTGCCATCGTAAGGGACGGAAGCAGAAGACCACCACCTACTTTCTTTAATGACGAAATTAGACAAACTAAAAAACAATTTGCCATTACTCGAATTGGTAAGGCATCGCCAGATAATTTAAAATCGACCTTCACCTTAAAGGGTAAAGCCGTCAACAATAGAACAGGAGAGCCTATTCAAGATTTGGCGATTAGGATTAAAGGCAGCAATCTTATTGCCGTCACCGATGTTGATGGCAGTTACGCAATGGAACTTCCTGCTGGCTATCATGTGCTCACCACGAGCGCCATGGGTATTGAAGGCACTGAACGGGAATTGGTTTTATACAATGATGGCACCTTGAACCTAGATCTTGATGAAAGTCTGGAACAGCTGGAAGAGGTTGTGGTTGAGGCCGATGCGGCCAAAAATGTGGAAGAGGCCATTTCGGGCAGCGCGCAAATTGATTCTGAAGCCTCAAAAAACATTCCCTTGGTATTGGGCGAACGCGATATTTTACAAGTGGCCAAGGCATTGCCGGGAATATCATCGGCTGGAGAGGGGGCCACTGGGCTTAATGTAAGGGGCGGTAAGACCGATCAGAATTTGGTTCTCTTGGATGATGCCGTTATCTATAACCCCACCCACTTTTTTGGCATCTTTCAAGCTTTGAACCCTTTTACCACTAAGGGCGTTGATATATATAAAGGAAATGTCCC
>JABDND010000036.1 GCA_013001145.1 Croceitalea sp.
TGCCTAAAAATGTCGCTGTTACTAATTGTCCTACCAATCAAATTTATTTACGATACCTATGAAAATAGCTCCCTTTTTTAGTATTACCATTTTTATGTATTCAATATTTAATTTCCATAACAAGAAACAAAATGGTTTAAACTATTTAAAATCAACGTTTTACATTTTTCCATATCTGGTCTTAGAACCTAAAAATGTTAAAATTGGTTTAAAACAGTACCTTTTTATACATAGTACTGTAACAAAATAGAATTCACCTCGTCTATTAAATGTATTGCAATCAAAAAACAACTATAAATACTATTTAAAAACAAATCATCATGAAAGCATCAATCACAAAAACACCAACAGAATCACGATCAGGACAGTACTTTTCTACACTTAGTTATAGTAAAAGGGCCATATGGGCACAGTACCGAAATTACAATCGCTAATCACGATTTTCAAAAAGGTAAATTATTTAAATCATCAATCATGAAAACATTCATCAATCAGTCACCAACAGAATCTAGAAAGTTCATTTTCTTTACCAATTTTTATAATAGTAAGAGAATACGCTGGATCAATCCACATCAGTACCTTCACTATAAATAGATTCAAATTTAGATAAGCAAAGGGGACGGACCCTAATCAAGGTCCTTCCCCTTTTTTCTTTATATTCTTTTGTGATTTTAGGTTATACTACCATAAATGGTGGCGCCATTTTAAGGTGTGGTTACTGGGTTTGAGTTTGAATAAGAATTCATCAAATCAAAAAAAATTAAACAGTATTCTTCGTTTTCTTCCAAAATTTCAAAACGGGTTTTTGCTTTTTCAAAAAACAAAGAACCATACCCTATGGCATGATTTCCTGAGTGTAATGATCGCGGCAGGATTACATATCCAGATTGCGCTCCGTGCTGAAAATGGTTTAAAAAAAAACGCTCAAGCTAGCTTGGCGTTTTTCATGATTAAACCATTTATTCGTGATCGCGGCAGGATTCGAACCTGCGACCGTCTGCTTAGAAGGCAGATGCTCTATCCAGCTGAGCTACGCGACCTATTTTGCGGGTGCAAATATACAATTAACATCATTTTAATGCTAATAAATTTCATACAGTTTAAAAAAAGCCCTTTTATCACCATTACAACATATTTGACCCAAGTCATAGCGGTCCTAAATTAAGATCAATATCTTTAGGGCCTAACCAACAAACTATGTCCGATCTTTGGTTGACCGTCTTGATAGTGCTCTATGTGGCCACCGCGTTCTTCGTGATTCTGAGACTGCACCTTTATGGCGTTAGGCCGAGTAAGACATTGGGCTGGTTATTGGCCATTTTTACCATTCCAGTTGGTGGCGTGCTTTTGTTCTTGATATTGGGCCGCAACAGGCGCAAAAATAAATTGTACGAGTTGCAAAATGATTTTTTTGCCAATTTTGAGTCCATTGACATTAGTTTGGATGAACTCAAAGAGCACCACTATCAAAAAATTATTCAATTGATCGATAGGGATGGTGATTTTCCAATGACCCGCTACAATAAGGCGACCCTGTTAAAAGATGGCAAAGAAACCTTTACCAACATATTTAAGGCGCTTGAAAGTGCCAAAGAGTACATCCATTTACAGTATTACATTTTTGAGGAGGGCGAACTGGCCGAAAAGCTGTTGGTGCTATTTGAACAAAAAATAAAGGAAGGAGTGACCATTAGGCTGCTCTATGATGGTATAGGCAGTTTTTCGTTGAGCAATAAATACAAGAAAAAATTGGCCAATATAGGGGTCGAGGCCCATTCTTTCCTCCCCTTTCAGTTTGGGCGGTTTTTATCTTCGGTCAATTATAGAAACCATAGAAAGATCATTGTGATCGATAACCAAATTGGTTTTACGGGCGGGCTCAATATTTCTGATAAATACTTAAAACAAGATGCCACTTTACCCATTTGGCACGACATGCATTTGCGCATGGAAGGTGAAGCTGTGGCCTATCTCGACCGGGTATTTATTCTGGATTGGTATTTAACCACCAAAGAAAAAATAACATTGGAAAACAATGTACCCTCAAGTATAGGCATCAAGAAAGAAATGCAAATTCAAATAGCCCAAAGTGGTCCTGATGATGATTTTGCCTTGATGGAGCAGGTGTATTTTGCCATGATCAATGAGGCTGAAAAATATGTGTACATCATAAATCCCTATCTCATTCCCAATCACGCCCTGTTACAAAGCCTGCAAACAGCCGCCTTGAGCGGTGTTGATGTTCGGTTATTAATGTCTTCCAATACAGATATGAAGCTGGTGGATTGGTGTGTACGTGCCTATTTTGAGTCTTATGGCAAAGCGGGCATTCGTATTTTCTTATATCCCAAAGAATTTTTACACAGTAAGGTTGTAGTTTGTGATGACCAAATTTCGAGCATTGGCACGGCAAATTTAGATGACCGTAGTCTACATCAAAACTATGAGGTCAATGCCATTATATATGATGAATTATTTGCCAAAGAATTAAAGGCCCATTTTTTGGAAGACTGCGCTAAAGCTATCGAAGTGGATATTGAAAAACACAATAACAGACCCTGGACGGCCAAATTGATTGAGGGCTTTGCCAAACTCTTTAGTCCCCTACTCTGAAGTCACATTGTAATAGCCCAATTCGTTGACATTTACACGGTCTTCGACCCAGCAATCAATATTGTGCAAGGTGGTTTCGGCAATGTTCTTGATGGCCTCCTTGGTCACAAATGCCTGGTGCGGAGTTAGGATGACATTGGGCATGGCCAAAAGCGCCTTTAGTTGTTCGTTATTGATATCTTTTTTGTTATGGTCTTTAAAAAATATTCCTTTCTCGTTTTCGAATACATCGGTGGCATAACCCGCTATTGATCCGTCAACTAAAGCAGCAATCAAATCTACGGTTTTGACCACCCCTCCCCTAGCCGTATTGACCAACAAGGCATTTTTCTTCATAAGGCTGAACACCTTTTTATTGAACATATGATGGGTTTCATAATTCAAGGGAACATTGATACTAACTATGTCCGATTCTTTGCACAAGGTTTCCAAATCAACATATTTTAGGTCATATTCACTTTCCAAATAATGATTTTGCTCGATATCCGTGGCCAATAATTTACACCCGAAACCGTGTACTATTTTAATTAGAATGGAACCAATGCGACCGGTGCCCACTACGCCTATAGTTTTGCCGTGTACATTGGTGCCCACCAAGTCATCCAATAAAAAGTTATGTTGGTGTACTTGTTTGTTGGCCTGCATCAATTTTCTGTTCCAAGCCAAAATGAGGCCCATGGCATGTTCCGCAATCGCATGGGGTGAGTAATCTGGGGCATTGGCGACTTTTAAACCAAGACGCAGGGCCGATTTTATACTCACATTGTTGTAGCCCGCTGAACGTAAGGTAATGTAGCGAACACCCAAATCCTTGAGTGTTTCCAAAACGACCAATGAGGCATCATCTCCTGAAAATATGGATATGGCCTCGTAACCTGCGGCAAGTACAGCCGTTGTACTATCCAAAGAATCCGTAACGAATGTGATTTTGTGATTACCGGTATTGGCCGCTTTTAGCGGCTCAATCTCAAAACTTTTGGTGCTATAAACTAGTAACTTCATCGTCTTTGTCCTTATAAAATATGATGTCTTGTTCCTCTAGTGCAAATACCACTAGTTTTATATAGTCTTCTATGGTCTTTTTAATGTTTTCCGGGTCGGTGACATCAATGGTGCCTCTCCAGATCAATTCACGTTCTTTGCCCTCACAGATGCAGTATAGCGAGGTTTCGGCATGGTACACCGTAAATTCTTCATAATAATCATCTTCGTAATAAATAGGCTGGTGAGTAAGATAGTCATCGCGAAAATTTTCCAAAAAATAATCTACCTCTGCTACCCTTTTGCGAAAGGTCTGTTTGTTTTCTGAGCCTATGACCTTGGTGAACAATATGGCATCAAAATCTTTGTCCAACAATTGCTGTTCCACCTCTGTTAGTTCTTCCTCAGATTTTTCAGACTTGGTAAAGGCAACATCAAATAAGTCAATACTGCGCATGGCCTCTACATCGCGCTTGTCAAATTCTTTGAGCATTTTTGACTCAAATTGCACACGGGCATCCCTATCTTGAGCCATACCAACGATCAACACTTTGTTGGCATGAAAAAGCACGATATCCGGATTTTTATAATTGTCCACCAGTTGTACCGACGAACAACTGAACATTAGTAGGGTTAAAAGCACTAGTGTAGCATACTTCATGTTGAATAATTTTAATTTATATTTTGGTCGACGCGTAAAAAAATCGCTAATTAAGCAATCTTTTTTGCTTGCTTTTCTTCATTACAGCTATGACCACCTTGAATAATCGTGTTTTAATATCGCGATAGCGCTCAAAATAATCTTTAACTTCATTTGACAGATCTTTATGGGTTTCCATATAGGCGTTTTCCATTTTAATCTGGTCAACATCATCCACCATGATCTGTAATTGGTTTTCATGCAACTGCACACGTTTATATACTTTGACCAATTCGGCTTCAATCTTTATCAGTTCCGTCAACAAAAGATTGACCTTTTCAAAAACCGCCTTATCAATGAGTTCAAGGGTATGTTCTTTAACCAAATCATTCAAAAACCGTTGCTCATCCATGGCAAATTTCAATTCTGAAGACCATAGTTTCGATTGCTCGTGCAGTTCATCTGGTGTGAACCACTCGATATAATTCCGTTTTTTATTCTTTGCTTTCATGTTCACTATTTTTATGAATTTACATGGTCTATGTAACCCATTAAATGATTTGCATCAGTAGCCGTGTTTTACTTTTGTTAAAATGCAGGTTTACGCTTTTTTAGAATTGATCCCGCATAGGCATAAATGTCAAGTTTTAAGGCTTGATAGTTCGCAAAATAGATGGTAATCTTATCCATTAATTGGTTGAACGACCTGCAAAATGCATCGTCACATTTACCATCATTGCATTCAAAAGATCCGTCGACCATGTTTTCTTGTGCTACCAAGGCTTTTAGCAGCTCCTTTTTCTCTTGTTTGGATTGGGCCAGTTTGGACTTAAAAAGCTCCAGACGTTCAAAAAGATTTGGGGTTTGCGGTTCAAACCCATACGAATTGAGCAATTTATCGATAAAGGCCAATTCGTCGGTTATAAATTGTAACTGTGATTGCCAGTTTTGAAGTAGGTGATGGCATTCGCCAATTTTCTGTCCACTGACCAAGTGTTTTGCGCTAACCATAACATTGATATTTAATATAGTTATGAATGTAGCGAAACCGCTTTTTTTAAAAAATGATATAAATCACTATCGGACTTAATTTAGCAATAATGATATCTTTTCATAGAGCTCAGGAATATGACAACGCCATTTGAATTTTTTTTCCAATTCATTTTTAAACTGAAGACTTGCTGCTGGTTCGCCATGAATTAAATACACTTGTTCAGGTCTATTTTTGATGTTGCTCACCCATTGGATCAACTCTTGTTGGTCGGCGTGGGCCGAGAGGCTTTCAAAATGCTCAATCTTAGCGTTCACGGGATGTTCCTTGCCAAAAATCTTAATATAGGGCGCTCCCTCCAAAAGCTTTCTTCCTCGGGTACCTTCGGCTTGAAAACCTACCAACAACAAGGTGGTCGATTCTTTTTTGATGACTTGGCTCAGGTACGTAAGTACCCTGCCCCCCGTGACCATACCACTACCAGCGATAACAATTTTGGGTCTTGGATCATCTATGGTTTTCCAGGTTTCGGAATAGTTTTCAATAATGTTCATGCGATTGCACATGGCCCTATAGGTTTTGGTCTTTAGCTTATGCCACTGGGGGTAGGCCTCAAAAACATCAAGTACATTATTGCCCATGGGGCTATCCACAAAAATGGGAATATTGGGAATCCGGTTTTTATCATAAAGTAGCCATAACCGGTACATAACGGACTGCAAACGTTCTACGGCAAATGTGGGGATGACCAACATTCCCTTATTCTTGATGGTATCGCTTATCAAAAGTGCCAGTCGTTCATCAACATCTTCTTCTGGGTGGGTTCGATCACCATAGGTGCTTTCCATAAACAAATAATCTGCCCATTCCGGTCGTTCAGGTGGGTATAACAGCAAATCATCGGGTCTGCCCACATCTCCTGAAAAAACAAATATTTTACCACTGATATCAAGTTCAATAAAAGTTGATCCAATAATATGTCCGTTGTACCTAAATCGGCAGCGTACCTCATCAGAAA
>JABDND010000037.1 GCA_013001145.1 Croceitalea sp.
TACCCGGTATCGGGTTCAATTACAATTTTGAGAATATCTCGGTATTTGGTGGCGTGCACAAAGGTTTCTCGCCCCCAAGCAACCAAGTGGGTGAAAAAGCCGAGAAAAGTATAAATTATGAATTGGGAAGCCGCTTTTCCTACGCGGGTTTCACTGGTGAGATCGTTGGTTTTTATAATGATTACAGTAATCTTTTGGGCAGTGATCTGGCAGCTACAGGTGGTACCGGCACCTTAGATCAGTTCAACGCTGGTGAGGTCAATGTGCAAGGTTTGGAAGTTTTGCTCAATTACAACCTATTGCCTAGGGCCAAAAATTTTATCATGCCCATTACCTTTGGCTATACCTTCACCGATACGGAATTTCAAAACAGTTTTGGTAGCGCCAACGATATCTGGGGTGAAGTCCAAATAGGTGATGAACTGCCCTATCTTTCAAAACACCAATGGAACACTACCCTATCATTGGAACACCAAGATTATGAAGTTAATCTCAGCGCGCGTTATAATGGGGCTTTTCGAACCAAAGCTGGGCAGGGTAGCATACCATCAAATGAAAAAGTAGGCTCTAATTTGGTACTTGATCTGGCAGGCAAATATAGATTGGGCAACCATTTGGCATTGACCGCAAATATCATGAATCTGTTGGACGAGACCTACGCCGTTGCTCGAGTACCCGCTGGCTTACGGCCTGGACTTCCTTTTGGTGTGTTTGGCGGGTTTGAATTACGTTACTAAACTTTTGGCTCCATTAAAAAAGCCCTCAAAATGAGGGTTTTTTTAATGGTAATTAGAAAACAAGTCACTGGCCTTATTGTACGCCGCTTCAAAAACGAGCCAATTCACTTGGGTATCCGCTTTTTTCTCCGTGAAATAGGAAAGCATTTTTTCAGTGGGCATATTGCCGGTCAACTCATCTTTGGCCATGGGACAGCCCCCAAAACCTTGTACGGCACCATCAAATCGGCGGCACCCGGCTTTATATGCAGCATCTACTTTTTCATGCCATTTGGAGGGTGTGGTATGTAAATGGGCACCAAACTCAATATCGGGATATTTCGGGATCAGGTGCGAAAACAAGTATTCAATAACATCGGGGGTGGAACTACCTATGGTGTCTGAAAGTGATAAGATTTTCACCCCCATGGCCGCTAATTTCTCCGTCCACTCCCCTACTATTTCCACATTCCAAGGATCTCCGTACGGATTGCCAAAACCCATAGAAATATAGGTAACCACCTCTTTATTGGTCGCATTGGCAATAGCTAAAATACCCTTCAACGTTTCCACCGATTGCGCAATGGTCTTATGCGTATTTCGCATTTGAAAATTTTCAGATATCGAAAAAGGGAAGCCCAAATAATCTATGGCAGCATGTTCCGAAGCATCTTGGGCACCACGCACATTGGCGACTATGGCCAATAATTTACTTTTGGATTTTGAAAGGTCAAGCTGCTCCAGTACTTGAGCAGTATCTACCATTTGCGGAATCGCCTTCGGCGAAACAAAGCTTCCAAAATCAATGGTATCAAATCCACAGCCCAAAAGCGCTTGAATGTACCTTACCTTTTGTTCGGTGGGAATAAAGGTCTTGATGCCCTGCATGGCATCCCTCGGACATTCGATAAGTTTTACACTTGGCATAGGCGGTATAAAATTACCATTATTTATCTGATAGTAATAGATATATAGCGATGCTCAAAAACACGACAATTTGCATCCACTTTAAAAAAGGCCCTGCTTTGGTATTCCTGGTAATATAGCCCGAAATACTCCCTGCCAATACAGCAATACTGCCAAAGATAAAAGAGGAAACCACTATAAAGAGAAAGCCCAATATATAAAACTGAACCACGGTATTTAGGGTATCGCTAAAAAGAAACCCAGGAAAAAAAGCTAAAAAGAAAATAGTGACCTTGGGATTGAGCACATTCATGGTAAAGCCTATTTTATAAAGCCCCAACAAGCTTGAGCCCGTTGTTTTTTGGGTTGTCAAATGAATTTGGTCGTCACTTTTAAATACCTTATAGGCCAAATAAACCAAATAAAGCGCGCCAAACACCTTTATGGCCGTAAACAACGCATCATTGGCCTTTATCAAGGCCGAAACACCAAAGGCCAGCAAACTGGTATGCACCAAACAGCCTGTCATAAGCCCAGCTACGGTTGCCAAGCCATATTTTTTTCCTCTTGCGATGCTTTGCGTCATCACAAAAATATTATCAGGGCCCGGTGATATCGCCAGGGCCAATGTGGCCAAAGAAAACGCAATTAAAATTTCGTAGTTCAATGCTGATGGATTGGTTGGTCAAAATACGAATTCTTAGAATTAGAGAATTGCTTTTTGTTATCTTCCACAAAATTTGAGGCATGAAATTAAAGTTTGTATCCCTTACCATAATCTTCGGCACGCTTTTATTGCTGTCGATTGGCATTACTTCCTGTAACACAAAAAATGAATCTACCGTGAAAAACCTTACAGCCCAAGTTGCGGACAGTGTCTTGAGGCACGTGGTCTTGTTTAAATTTAAAGAAACCACCTCGGCCGAAGATTTGGCAACCATCGAAAGTACTTTTTCGAAATTGCCTTCGAAAATCAATGAAATTCAAGACTTTGAATGGGGACTGAACAATAGTCCTGAGGGTCTGGAAAAAGGCTTTACACACTGCTTTTTTGTAACCTTCAAAAATGAAGCGGGCAGGGATATTTATTTACCGCATCCCGATCACGAGGCTTTTGTTGAAATTGCCTCACCACATATTGAAGATGTGCTGGTTGTAGATTATTGGACAAAAAAATAAATCACCACGTATATTCGGGAGGTTCAATCTGGTTCATTCGCAAATAGAGATTGGCCTTGGCTCTATGGTTTGTGAGATGGTCCTGCACATAAAAAAGTGCGAAGGCCCTACTGACCGTATTCCCGCTATG
>JABDND010000064.1 GCA_013001145.1 Croceitalea sp.
AGGTAGAAGTGTGCATCCAACCTGTATTTTCATTGAATCCCTGATATACAAAAAACTGACCCCATGTCACAGCGCCATAAGCATTTAAACCTTCTTCACTAACCATGTGCACTTCGCCCCGAAAATAAAAAGAGGTATGGGGATTGATTAATAGCATAGTATTGCCAGACTGTGTCAAACTTCCTGCAATGGCAATACCATTGGAACCCTGTGGCTCGGCCATTTCTGCCTCTTTTTCAAATTGCATTTTCTCCATTTCGGGCAATTGCATGCCACTCTCATAAAATGCCTTTATTTTATTGGTCGATATGCGTTCAATATCACCACCTATACTTCCTTCACTGAAATACATGGGCATCCATGGTTCAAAGCGGGTCAATAATTTTGGTTTCACCTCAGGATGGGTATATAAATAATAATCGATTCCATCAGCAAAGGCATCACACAGTTTTTGTAACCATACCGGGCTTTTTTCATAATTGGCCATAGCTTCTGCTTTGGTCATAAAGAGGTTGGCCCGCAAATCACTATAAAGCGCCTCTTCGCCTTCGACTTCGGCCAAACGACCCGTAGCCCATATATAGTTTTGCTCCACACGGTTAAAATCGTCTTCACATTGGGCATACAACAAACCAAAAACCGCATCCGCATCAGTCTTACCATAAATATGTGGCACACCAAAATCGTCTCTTATTATAGTCACATTCTCGGCTTGTTCTTGCCATTTTTTCAGTTCATTTTGTGCGCCATTGCTTTGACAAGCCGCTAGGGTAACAATAAGTAGTACTACCAAATATCTCATAGTCGATTATGCTTTTTTCAAAAATTGGGTCTTCAATACAATTTGGGCTTTGCCCACTCTACATTCAACCTCTTGTGCGTTATTGGTAAGCCTAATATTCTTGATGACATTGCCCCTTTTTAAAGTTTTGGACATTCCCTTGATTTTTAAATCTTTGGTCACATGTACACTATCCCCATCTACAAGTTGGTTGCCATTACTGTCTTTCACTTCCATACCTGGTTGTTAATTCGTGAATTTAATCCACCCGATCATTTAAAACTAACATTTAATTCAAAAACCGAGTATAAAAATATGGCGTTGGCTCATTTTTACTTTTAGATGTACCTTGCGGCTTCATTCGAATTCATTCAATGGCAGAAAAAAAAGTAAGCGTTCTAAAAGCTTTTAAGACCATCATTTGGCCCAAGCGCAATCTGGTGTTTATCGGATTGATATTAATTGTTATTAGTAAGGCTGCCAGTTTTGTGGCGCCTATGTCACTAAAATATTTGATGGATGACATCATACCCAATAAAGATATTCCGTTTTTAAAACAATTGGTTGCCGCTGTAATTTTTGCCATCCTAATTCAAGCAGTGACATCTTTTCTTTTAACACGTATTCTAAGCGTACAGGCCCAATATTTAATATCTGAACTTCGAGCGCAAGTACAAAAACAAGTGCTCTCGCTCCCCATTCGGTTTTTCGATAATACTAAATCGGGTGAGTTGGTTTCTAGAATCATGACCGATGTCGAGGGTGTACGCAATTTGGTGGGTACGGGCCTAGTGCAATTGGTAGGGGGCACCATCACGGCGGTTGTTGCCCTAATTCTGCTGCTCAGAATTAGTGTATCGATGACCTTGTTCACTCTAATTCCTTTGGCCATTTTTGCCATTGTCGCGCTAAAAGCCTTTAAAATTATCCGCCCCATTTTTAGAAATCGTGGTAAAATCAATGCCGAAGTCACAGGTCGCTTGACCGAAACCTTGGGAGGGGTACGCGTCATTAAAGGCTTCAATGCCGAAGCACAGGAGGCCAAGGTTTTTGAAAGTGGAGTTCAAAAACTATTTGAAAATGTGAAAAAGAGTTTGACGGCCACAGCGGTCATGACCAGTTCCTCCACATTTTTACTTGGCGTGGCCACCACGGGGATTATGGGTATAGGTGGATACAAGATTATGATGGATGAACTCACCATTGGTGAGTTTTTGACCTTTACTTTTTTGTTGGGCTTGATGATTGCGCCCATTGTACAAATGAGCAATATAGGAAGTCAACTGACCGAAGCCCTGGCCGGTTTAGACCGTACAGAAGAATTGATGAACAAGACTGCTGAAGCCAATGAAAAAGACCGTACCATAGTTCTTGAAAAAATTAAAGGTGATATGCGCTTTGAAGATGTTTCCTTTGCCTATGAAGAAAACAAAGAGGTATTGCACAATATTAGTTTTGAAGTAAAATCTGGACAAGTTGTGGCCCTGGTGGGCAGCTCTGGATCAGGTAAATCCACTATTGCCGGTTTGGCGGCCAGTTTTCTGAACCCAATTTCGGGTACCATATTAATTGACGGACAAGATTTGTCAAAAGTAGATTTGAACAGTTATCGTCAATTTTTAGGCGTTGTACTACAAGATGATTTTCTTTTTGAAGGCACCATTCGTGAAAATATTCTCTTTCCAAGACCCAACGCCAGTGAAGGTGAGCTCGCCAAAGCAGTAAAAGCAGCCTATGTGGATGAATTTACCGATCGTTTTGAGGATGGACTGGACACACTGATTGGTGAGCGGGGTATCAAGCTTTCTGGTGGCCAAAGACAACGAATTGCTATTGCAAGGGCTGTTTTGGCCAACCCTAGAATTTTGATTTTAGATGAAGCTACCTCCAACTTGGACACCGAAAGTGAGAGTCTGATTCAAAAAAGTTTGGCAGAATTGACCAAAGGCAGAACCACCTTTGTCATTGCCCACAGATTGAGTACCATCAGAAAAGCCGATCAAATATTGGTGATTGAAGATGGTAAAATTGCTGAGCGTGGCACACATGAATCGCTTATAGCCTCAGAAGGCAGATATTATAACTTGTTTACGTATCAAGCAAGAATTTAAGCTTCTTCAGGCGCCAGTTCAACTTCAAGACCTTCTATGTCTTCTGTAATGCGTATTTGGCATCCTAATCTGCTATTGTCCTTTACAAAAAATGCTTCGGATAGCATTGCTTCTTCATCATCCGATTTTTCGGGCAAGTCTGTATCTGAATTGACATAGCATTGGCATGAGGCACACATGGCCATACCGCCGCAAATACCAATAGTGCCTTCTGGGGCCAACTCATAGGAACGCACAACCTCCATAAGGTTCATGTTCATATCGGTAGGTGCATCGACTTCATGAAGCACGCCTTCCCTATCAATTATTTTGATCTTAATGTCCGTCATGAATTAATCAATGGCCTTTACTACTGCTTTAGGTGCTTCTTTCACGCTACCATCAAAGCCTGTAATTCCACCTACAGTAGTATATTTCATTACATATTTTTTATTGGGATGTATGCGCTGATAAGCACTCTGACACATAAGCGTAGCTTCATGAAATCCACATAATATCAATTTCAATTTACCGGGATAGGTGTTTACGTCGCCAATCGCGTAGATGCCGGGCACATTGGTTTGATAATCCAATGTGTTATCAACCTTAATGGCGTTTTTTTCAATTTCAAGCCCCCAGTCGGCAATAGGCCCGAGCTTTGGCGAGAGGCCAAAAAGTGGGATGAAATTATCGATATACACCGTTATTTCTTTTCCGGTATCGGACATTTTTACAACCACATTCTCGAGTTGTTCTCGGCCATTCAATTCGATAACCTCGGCAGGGGTAAATAGTTTTATTTTTCCTAAATTCTTTAATTCCTGCACTTTTTCAACGGAGTCCAACGCACCCCTGAACTCATTTCTGCGATGCACCAAGTATACTTCTTCGGCCACATTAGCCAGAAAAATGGACCAGTCCAGAGCTGAATCGCCGCCACCTGCAATCAAGACCCGTTTGTTGCGATATACCTCTGGGTCTTTTATCATATAGGCAATTCCTTTATCCTCAAATTTGACAAGATCGGTCAAAATAGGTTTTCTGGGCTCAAAACTGCCCAGTCCTCCCGCTATGGCCACTACAGGTGCATGATGCTTGGTTCCTTTATTTGTGGTGACCACAAAGGTGCCATCATCTAGTTTGTCAATTTTCTCGGCGCGCTCGCCTAATGTAAAACCTGGTTGAAAAGGCTTTATCTGTTCCATTAAGTTATCGACCAATTCGCCTGCCAATACCTCAGGAAAGCCAGGTATATCGTAGATAGGTTTTTTTGGATAAATTTCAGAACATTGACCCCCTGGCTGCGTAAGCGCATCAATCAAATGGCACCTTAATTTTAAAAGGCCTGCCTCAAAAACAGCAAAAAGCCCCGTAGGACCCGCACCAATTATCAAAATATCGGTCTTAATCATGAAAATGTACTGTTAAATAATTACGCAAAGCTATCGCTACTTGATATGAAGATTTATGACTATTGTCAGTCTAACTTAAATTGATCACTTCCACAATTTGGGGAGCATACTTTTTTATGGTCATTTCAACTCCGCTTTTCAAAGTCATTTGATTAACGCTGCAACCAATACAATTGCCTTCTAATTTGACTTTTACCGAAGTATCGTCATCGATTGAAATCAATGAGATATCACCTCCATCACTTTGTAAAAAAGGTCTAATTTCATCCAAGGCCTTCTCGACATTTTGTCGTATTTCATCTGATGTCATACTCATTTCTTTTTAACGGCAGCGCAACCTGCCATGGTCGTAATCTTAATAGCTTCTGTTGGTGGCAATGCCGTATTGCGTTGTACCAATTCTTGTACCACATTTTTAGTCAATGTCTCAAAGGCTTCTTCAATTGGGGTTGCTGTTTGCAATGCCGCGGGTCGGCCAATATCGCCGGCTTCACGTATACTTTGAACCAATGGAATTTCGCCCAAGAAAGGCACCTTTAAATCCTCGGCCAAATGCTTTGCCCCATCCTTGCCAAATATATGGTATTTGTTATTGGGCAATTCGGCCGGCGTGAAATAGGCCATATTTTCAACAATGCCCAATACAGGTACATTTATAGCTTCTTGTTGGAACATGGCCACACCCTTGCGGGCATCGGCCAAGGCGATTTCTTGAGGTGTGCTTACCACAACTGCTCCCGTTACCGGCAAAGACTGCATAATGCTTAAATGGATATCTCCAGTTCCTGGCGGTAGATCTAACAATAAGAAGTCTAGTTCACCCCAATGGGCATCAAAAATCATTTGGTTCAATGCCTTGGAGGCCATGGGTCCGCGCCATATGACAGCCTGGTTGGGCTGCGTGAAGAAGCCAATGGAGAGCAATTTTACGCCATAGTTTTCAACGGGTTTCATTTTGGCTTTTCCGTCTACATTGACCGATAAGGGTTTCGCGAGGGCAACATCAAACATAATGGGCATTGACGGCCCATAAATATCAGTATCTAGAAGGCCTACCTTAAACCCCATTTTGGCCAAAGTCACGGCTAGATTAGCTGTTACGGTTGATTTACCAACACCTCCTTTACCAGAGGCCACGGCTATAATGTTCTGTATGCCGGGTATGGGCTTACCCTTTATTTCGTTGACCTTTGGTTTTGTTGGAGCATCAACTTTTAAATTGATTTTTATCTTGGCCTTGGCATATACTTTTTCATGAATGATTTTAAGTATCTCAACTTCAGTCTTTTTACGCGCTTGCAAGCTAGGGTTGCCAATGGTGATATCAATTTCAACTTCATCGCCAAAAACCTGTATGTTTTTGACTGCCCCACTTTCGACCATATTCTGTCCTTCACCTGGCACGGTTATGCTTTTTAACGCTTCAAATATGTCGTTTCGATTCAATTTCATCAAAATAGTTTTGTTTGCAGTCGTTTAAACTGATTCTAAATTACAAAGATAGTTCGTTGGCCTCAGATTATGAAGCTACATCATTGAAAATGAGAATGGGCACATAATGTGACCTTATCAATATGGTGATTCCAATTCTTTACCCGGATCCCAAAAATGATCTTTAAAATTGATGATTTGGTTATCTACCACCTTTACTCCCTCATTTTCCAGCAATTGTTGCATCAGATTGGTGCCATCAAAATGATGTTTGCCGGTTAATACACCATTACGGTTCACTACCCGGTGTGCAGGCACATCTTTGGTATGTGAATTGTTCATGGCCCAGCCTACCATTCTGGCGCTGCGCACCGCTCCTAAATATTTGGCAATAGCACCATATGAAGTCACGCGGCCAAAGGGAATTTGTTTGGCAACTTGATACACCTTATCAAAAAAGTTGGGCTCTTCCATTTATTTGTAAAATATTCGAATTAGGGTAATCATCAGCAACACCAACATTAAGGCGCTTAATATGTAATTCGAATTTTTTGAGAAGCGGTTGGTCTTGGTTTCCAGTTTATTGAAATAAAATGTATAAAGATATAGCACCGCAAAAGTTCCAAGCCCCGCAGCAAGAACAAATACAACAATGTCTTTGGCTTCAAACTTGATCCACCCGGCTTTGTTCCACATCGCATTTAAGCTGCTATAATATGGAATTGTCAATAAATTAACGGCAGCCAACAGCATTCCTTTAAAGAAACTGTTTCTCTTGCTCACTTTCATTGCCTTCATAACCTTCTTTTTGTGCTTTTTGGCTGAAAGAAAAAAATAGATGGCAAAAAATGCAAAAACACCAATAGCCACTTTTAACAGCCAATCAATGACTTCCGGATTTTTATAAAGAAACTTTGAGATATATACCGCAATCAATGCCTGAATCAAAATCATGGTAGAGACACCAAGACTAAAGATGATACCATTTAGCTTACCTTTTTCTACACTGGTCTTAGCGGCGTTCATGTTTAAAAGCCCCGGAGGTACCGTAGCCATAAATGCAGCCGAAAACGTGGCGAAAAAAAGAATGAGCAAATGTGTCATTTAATTGGTTATCCTAAATTGGATATAGGTGATTGGTTTTCCTTTTTCAAGATACTGATTTTCATAAAATGTTTTTATTTCAAGCACATCGGCTGGACTACCTTCATTTTTATAGACATCATGATTGGCATAAATAATTTCAAAATCGAGTCCGTGAAGCAATCCAAGGGTATAGCCGTGCATAAATTCACTATCGGTCTTTAAATGGACCACCCCTTTGGGCGCAAGTATTTTGCTGTATTTTTTCAAAAATGCCTTATTCGTCATTCTATGTTTGGTGCGCTTGTACTTAATTTGGGGATCAGGAAAGGTTATCCATATTTCGGAAACTTCATTTTGCCCAAAAACCAAATCGACCAATTCAATTTGTGTTCTCAAAAATGCAACATTCGTTAACTTTTCTTCGATTGCGGTTTTGGCACCTTTCCAAAAACGGGCACCTTTGATATCAATTCCTATAAAGTTTTTATTGGGATTTCTTTTTGCCAAACCCACAGTGTATTCTCCTTTCCCGCAACCCAATTCCAAAATAATCGGGTTTTGATTGCCAAAAAAAGAAGCCCAATTGCCCTGATGTTGGTAACCCGCAAGAATCTCCTCACGAGTGGGCTGAATCACGTTGGAAAAAGTCTCGTTTTCTTTAAATCGTTTTAGCTTGTTTTTACTTCCCAAAACAAAAATTTAATGTTTTAACAAAACTAAGGAAATCAAATGCTTAAAGTCGTTGGGTTTGTTGGGAAATATGGGAATCACCAAATGGAATTTCGTCGGTGAATTAGCATAAAGTACAGCTTACTAATCTATGGACCCATTTCATCCGAAGACAATAAATCATTTTCATCAGGCTTTTTCGAGGGTAAAAGAGAACTCAGAACCTACACCAACTTCACTTTCCACGTAAATTTTTTCACCATGGGCCTCAATAATATGTTTGACGATGGAAAGCCCCAAACCCGACCCTCCCTCTTTGCGGCTACCACTTTGATCTACACGGTAAAAACGTTCAAACAATCTGGGTATATGCTGTTTTGGTATGCCCTCGCCATTGTCGGTCACGCGAACTATTACTTTGTTTTTGATCAAATTCTCCACACTTATCTCGGTAGTGCCATTACTATGCCCATATTTTATGGAGTTTACCAATAAGTTGGTCAACACTTGTTGTATTTTTTCAGCATCACCTTTTACATAAATTGGCTTGTCATAGGCCATATCAAATGTGAGGCTAATGTGCTTTTTATGTGCCTTCATCTCAAGTAGTTCAAACACATTCTTGATGAGTTCAATAATATCAAACTTCTCCTTTTCCAAATTAAGATCGCCGACCTCAAGTTTGGTGATCAAATCAAGGTCTTTTACTATGTAGATTAAACGTTCCACGGCTTTATTGGCCCTCTTTAAATACTTTTCGCTCACTTTTTTGTCATTCAACGCCCCATCAAGCAGCGTTAAAATGTAGCCTTGAACGGTAAATAGTGGTGTTTTTAATTCGTGTGCGACGTTCCCCAAAAAGTCCTTACGATATTCCTCCCGTATTTTTAAGGTGTCAATTTCAATCTTCTTGTCCTTGGCAAATTTTTCAATTTCAGCGGTTAGCCCCTTCATGTCGGTTGTTACGGGTTTGGACGAAAAAGTGGAGGATTCCAAAAGCGAAACATCATCGTATATTTTCTTTATTCTACGATAAATAAATCGTTCTACCCGTGCTTGAACAATAAGAAAAGAAAGAATAAAACTCAGGGGAAGAAAAAGTGCGGGCAATATCCAATTGAATTGATTGGTAACATACAACAGACCCGTCAATAAAATGGTTGCGGCCAATGCTATTAAGAAAGAGGAACGCAGCGCAAATCTATACGATTTCTTGAGCTTTATGGCCATTATAAAACAAACTTATACCCTACCCCTTTGACGGTTTTAAAATGGTCATCACCAATCTTTTCTCGAAGTTTTCTAATGTGCACGTCTATCGTTCTACCGCCCACAACCACTTCATTGCCCCAAACCTTGTCAAGAATAACCTCTCTTTTGAAAACCTTGCTTGGTTTGGAGGTCAAAAGGGCCAAAAGTTCAAATTCTTTTCTTGGCAAGATTATTTCCTTTCCATTGTTCACTATTTTATATTCTTCACGGTTAATGACAATGTTCCCAACTTTGAAAATATCCTCGGTTTCGGGTTTAGCCTCTTTTAACCTTCTCAATAGTGCTTTTACCTTGCTCACCAATACCTTTGGTTTAATGGGTTTGGTAATATAATCGTCGGCCCCAGCGTCAAAACCGGCCATTTGGGAATAATCTTCACCCCGTGCCGTTAAAAAGGTGATGATACAATTTTCCAAACCGGGCGTGCTTCTTATAATTTCACAGGCTTCTATACCGTCCATTTCGGGCATCATAACATCCAATATAATCAGATGGGGCTGTTTTTTCTTGGCTTTCGCCACTGCCTCCACGCCATTTTTGGCTGTAATTACTTGGTAACCCTCATTGGAAAGATTATAACTTACAATCTCCAAAATGTCGGGCTCATCGTCAACCAATAGTATTTTAATATCCTTGGTTTTCATGATATTCTTTTTTTAAATTTTATGGCCTTGTAGGTATAGTTCAATTGTTTGGAGCAAAATTCTTTTAAAAGCAGGCATTTTAGCTCTTTTAAAGGGTTATTTTCTTAGGTCAACCCTGCCAAATGTAAATATAATACAATTAAAATCAGATGGCTTAACGTTCAATTAATCTGGTAACCTTATCGTAATACTTATGAAATAAACTAATAACCTACAGCTAACATGATTTTTACAACCCCTAGCGTTCTTTGCCGCTGAGATTAAAATCTACGAAACGAAAATGAGATACTCATTATCAATTTTATGTCTTTTGATTGCCAGTTTGGTTTATTCACAGAACGGCAGTATTGTAGGCAAATTAACTGACAAAGAACTCAACAACGAACCTTTGGCTTTTGCCAACATTTTGATTAAGGGAACAACCATAGGAACCACTTCAGATTTTGACGGTCTCTATGAATTACCAAATCTTGCCCCTGGCAGTTATATTTTGGAATTTAGCTACTTAGGTTACGAAACCGTTGAGATACCCAATGTTCAAGTTGAGGTTGATAAGGTAACCACGGTAAATGTGCCCATGGGCGCTTCAAAAGGATTTGAATTGGATGAGGTTGTAGTGGTCACCTCAGCTCAAAAAGATTCAGAAATTGCTTTATTACTTCAACAAAAGAAGGCACTGGTTATTGAAGAAGCAATTAGCGCCGAGGCATTGACCTTAAAAGGTATTGATGATGCCGCTGCTGCAGTGGCTCAAATCTCTGGTATATCCAAACAGCAAGGATCAAGTAATGTATATGTTCGTGGGTTGGGAGACCGTTATCAAAATACAACCATGAACGGTCTTTCATTACCTTCAAACGATGTTAATAAGAAGAACATTAATCTAGACTTATTTTCTTCAAGTATTATTGAAAATGTTTCAGTGCGCAAAGCATTTTCATCCAATTTCTATGGAGATTTTGCGGCAGGCAATGTAAATATCAATTCTAAGGAATATACCGGTGACGGCTATTTGGCAGTATCATTGGGCAGTGGCTTTAACTCCAATGCCTCAGGCGAAGATTTTATGCGAAGTGAAGGCCCAAGTAATTATGGATTTTACAATCGCTATGATAACAATCCCTTCGCAGTTATATTATCACATGGCGTTGATCCACAAAACGCTTGGAGCCCTATTAATATTTCAGCAGGTATTGAAGGTGGGTTTTCAAAAAATTATGGCAAAGAATCTCGATTGAGTTTCTTTGGGTCGGCAGGATTTAAAAACGGATATCAACTTTGGGAAGGCCCTGCCGTTGATTTTACCAATGTATTGAAGGTTTCCTTTCCAAATGTCAAAGAGTTTTCCTATGGCACTACTACTACACTTTTGGGCAATTTGACCTATAGGATCAACAAGGACAATAAGGTTAATTATAACTCACTCTTTATCAATAGCTCCAATGATGCTGTCGGATATTATGGGGTCAATGGCCAAGGTACCAATCGGGATGCCATATTAAACACAGATGAAGGATTTTATATAATGAACGTGCAGTTCAACCAAGATATGATTTTCGTGAATCAATTGAACGGCCAACATACTTTCGATGATGTTTGGACCTTGAATTGGGGCACTGGTTTCAACAAGGTTTTTTCAGATGAGCCAGACAGAAAAAGGATTACTTTGGAGAATTATCAATTCGCATTGGATAATGACAATTCAACCAATCCTGTTTTCTATACCAACATACCTTTTGACAATCAAAGGTTTTTCCAGAGCATTGAAGATGATGAGTTAAATAGTTTTGTGAGTTTGGGCAAAATCGTCTCCGACAAGGTCAAGTTAAACTTTGGTTACAATGGTCGACGAAAAGAGCGAAGGTTTAATAGTATTCGCTATGGCTATGAGATACAAGACCGTGATGCCACACCGGTGAACGATGTCAATGATTTTAATTCAATTTTTGACGTGACCAATATCAATATTCCAAGCGGTAGTGGTGTATATGATATATTGGTATTGAATCCTATCAACAATGAAATAGGCAACAGAAATCGTCCTGGTCTCCCTGAAAATACCTATAAAGGAAATTTGAACGTACACGCCGGGTTTATATCTGCCGAATTGGGCCTAAGTGATAAATGGACGCTTATTCCAGGTTTTAGAGTTGAAACTTTCGACCAAAAGGTGACCTATGACGTAATCAACATTCGCCCAGACGATCCTGGAGTGAGAGATGTTTATGAAAATATTTATTTGCCCAGTCTTAATGTACGCTACGCGGTCAACGATAATTCTAATTTAAGACTCGCCTTGAGCAAGACCGCTTCGTTCCCAGAATTTAAAGAAGTTGCCCCTTTTGTGTACGAATCGGTCACCCAACGAGTTGGTGGCAATCCTGATCTTTTAGGAGGTCTTAACGGCGATGGAGCTACTTACTCTGATGTATTTAATTATGACTTAAAGTACGAGTGGTTCTTGGAGAGAGGGGAGATCATCTCCATTGCTGCTTTTGCCAAAACCATTAAAGATCCAGTAAACAGGGTAGTGGCAGCTGATGCCACAGGAACACAACGCTATTTTAGAACAGGTGAACAGGCCGATATTTACGGTCTAGAACTTGAAGCCAGAAAAAATCTATTGACCGATGCTGATGATAATGCATTGGTTTCAGTAGGCTTGAATGTTGCCTATACCAATACTGAGCAAGATTTGAAAGATATTCCTGCTGGAGCGGACAATACTTTTGGGACCTCGTTCGACAGAGATACGGACGAATTGGAAGGAGCTTCTCCTCTAATCATAAATGCTGATATCAATTTTAGTCCTGTTATTGGTAATTATAAGCCCAAAGCGACTTTAGCATTTTCCTATTTTTCGGACCGTATTTTCTCTTTGGGAGCAGGTACTTTGGGCAATATTGTTGAAAAGGCAGTGCCCACATTGAATTTTGTTTGGAAAAATTCAATAGGTGAAAATTTAGAAGCCAATATAAGTGCCATGAACATTTTAGATCCCGATATTTCATTTGTTAGGGAAAATACCGGTATTGGTGATGTAGTTATTCGTGAATATAACCTTGGGGTTAACATAGGGCTAGCCCTTAAATATAAATTCTAATTACTTTTTAAACTCAATATGATGAAAAACAAGTTTTTATTCTTAGGTATGGCCGCTGCTCTTTTTGTAGCCTGTGAAAGCGATGATACCGCCGATATTATTATCAATGATAATAGTGTCATTAATAATACTACGAACAATACTTCTGGCGAAGATCCAGAACCAGGTTCACAAACAGTAAACTTAAGCGGGGTCTACACTTCAAATTTAATACTTGATACGGAAGTAGAATACATTATAACCGGTCCCGTTCTAATTGCTGATGGCGCGACCTTGACCATTCCTGCTGGCATGACGATTAAGGCGCAACCTGTAGGGGTCAATGCCTACATTGCCATTCAACAAGGAGGGCGTATTGTGGCCGATGGCTCGGCAACAGAACCTATTGTATTGACTTCAAACGCATCTTCACCTTCGTCTGGTGACTGGGGTGGTTTGGTCATTTGCGGAAGAGCACCCATCAATTCAACCGCAGATGGTTCAACAGATACGGCAACCTCTGAAGTAGGCGGTCTATCATACGGTGGTAATTTGCCCAATGATGATTCAGGAATTATAGAATATGTTCGTATTGAGTATGCAGGTGGTGCTATAGACGGCAACGCCGAATTGAATGGACTTTCGGCCTATGCCGTAGGTAGCGGAACTACAATAGATTATGTTCAGGTTTTTGAAGGTTCTGATGACGGCTTTGAATTCTTTGGAGGAACCGTAAATGCAAGCCACTTGGTTGTTGTAAATTCAGAAGATGATTCCATTGATTGGACCGAAGGTTTTGTAGGATCGTTGACAGACGTTTATGTACAGCATGGTGCCAGCCATGATAAGGCCTTTGAATGTGATGGCTATAACACAGATTTCAGCAATGAGAGTGGAACATTTTCAGCGCCCACAGTTACCAATGTAACTGTGATAGGGGCCAATGATGCCAGTGAAGCCATCAGATTGCGGGCTGGAACACAAGGTATTTTCACCAACGTTGTGATTACTGATTTTGACGAAGCCTTTGATCTTGATGGTGATAGCGGCGACAACCCAACGGGGCAAGGTGTAATCGATGGTCTTTTAGGCGTTATTGATGTGACGTTCAATAATGTGACTACCAAGTTGAAAAACGATACTGGTTTTACATTTACTGAGGCAGATTTCATTAGTGGTGACGGAAATGGAACCGGTACAGATATAGCTACTTGGGGTGCTGGTTGGACCGTTGGCATCAACTAATTAAGTAATACTTATTTTATAAAGCCCTGCTCTTGTGGGGCTTTTTTTTACACTTTATCGAAAAGTGTAGCTTTTTTCCTAAGTCTGGATTATTTGAGATGTCAAAATAGTTATCTTTGTGGCATAGCCTTTGTTACCAATACTTTATGAAACAACTTTACTTTGTAATTTTTCTTTTTGTTTCTTCACTGGCATTCGCTCAAGAATCACAGCCAAATGGTGATATTGAAGGCTTCAAACTATATCCGAATCCTACCATTGATGGTAAGATTTTTATCAACACTTCACAAAACGCACCCAAGACCATACATATTTTTGATGTACTCGGTACTCAAGTATTCGAAGCCACTATTTTAGGGAAAGAATTGAATGTTTCAAACTTGGACAAAGGCGTATATATTCTTAGAGTTTTTGAAAAAGACAAAGTCGCCACACGGAAACTCATCATAAAATAGTTCCTTTTTTCTACTTTTTACCCTTCGTTTATCTATGAAATAAGCCGTTCATCGGACTGACATACAAAGATTTGCGTTTCACAACATTTTCTAATTGTACGTAAATACTTTCATTAATTTTACTGTGCTATTATCCCAAATCAGCATAAATGAAGCAAATCTACTTAATCTTACTTATGGCACTTCCACTAATTACCTCAGGTCAAGACTTGGTGCGTGTTAATGACGCTAAGCCCATTGAAGTTAAAGGATTCAAAATGTATCCGAATCCGGCCTATGGTGATGAGGTATATATTACGACCGAATCAAATGGAAGTAAAGACATTAGAATTTACGATGTTTTTGGAGAGGTGGTATTGACCGAACGTATTTCGACCAATACCCTCAACATCTCTAGACTTGTACCTGGCGTTTACGTATTGCAGGTAACGGAAGAAAAGAAAACCATGACCAGAAAACTGGTGGTGAAATAATTTTTCCAACTAATCAATCCAAGCCTCGATCTCATGGTCGGGGCTTTTTATTTTGGGTATTTTTGTGGCTATTATGCATTTTGAGCACAAAACCATCTTCAAT